>NZ_JCACKG010000165.1:98015-126699 GCF_059505265.1 Myxacorys chilensis
GGTCAAATCGCTTGCCGCCACCCGTCTCAGGTCGCCGATCTCGCGATTCAGGACGACGGCCATCGCGCTTGTCATACCCACCGCGACTGGCTCCGCCAAAATCTGAAGAATTGCTGTCAGGCCGTCTCGACCCGTCACGCGCATCTCGCCTGCCCTGATAGCCGCCACCGCGTTCGTCAAATCGGCGTTCTGGCTGACCCTCTCGATTCGCTCTGCCAAAGTCCGAAGAACTGCGATCGGAGCGTTTTTTCGGACTCTCGCGGCGCACGTCCCGATCTTCGGAGTAGTTGTCAGAATCAGAGCGATCGCGGGGTGCATCGTCATCAAATCGCTTTCGCCGCAACGTTGGCCCATTAGGACGCGAGCCGCCAACAAGGGGCCGCTTGCCTTTAAATCTAGGCTTCTTACCTGACCGATTGGGGGAGTTAAAGTTGCGCTTCTCGGTAGCCATAGTAATTTTCCTGACGAGTGAATAATCGGTCAATGGTAAAGCAACCAGTCAACGGTGAAGAGATATTCAGTTGCGATGGAAATCTAAGACGCCGAATCATGAAATCGCAAGATATCGATTCTAGCGTCTAATTTCCTTCACCTGGTCATCCCTTTATCTCTTCGTCCAGTTTCAGAGTGCTCAGTAGCTCTAGAAGGCGCGACGGATCGGTGAGGTAAAGGTAACCTACCAGTGCTTCGAGGCTTGTTGCTTGTTGATAAATTTCGGGATTAAGCCGCTTTGGGCGGTTAGAAGCAGCATTGCGACCGCGTTTGAGAATCCCTTGTTCAATCTCGGTTAGGTGAGGCAGCAGCGATCGCAAGTGATCTGCCTGTTGCTCGGCGCGGACTTGAGCGACGACTTGACGATGATAAGTGTCCGATCGTTTTGGAGGCAATAGGTAATGCTGACGAATGTAGAGTTCATAAACCGCGTCGCCCAGATAGGCTAAAGCAGCAGGGGCAAGACATTGAGCTTGAGCAGAAGACACAGATGGGTTAGCACTGAGCCGTAAACCTAAGTAACTGCCAATAAGAGGAGAGGGATCGTTAGAGATGCCTGAATTATTATCCACTGCCCTTCTGTTTATTCCAACACCCTACCTGCTCTGAACCTGACTGCTCTTCAAATCACTAAAAAACCGACTATCTAAATTATAGATAGCGGTTCTTTAGATCTAAACCAAATCTAGGCGGACTTAATATTCTCAATCGCCACATCCACTGAGGGTTGTAGCGCCAAAAACTTCTCCAAGCGTACTAATTTGACGGTCTGCGTCACTCGTGGATTGGTCACGATTTGCATCGTACCACTAGCAGACTGAGCTTTCTTAGCAATCTGTACTAATGCGCCAAGCCCGGAACTATCAATGAAATCGATAGTAGACAAGTCGAGTACGACATTTCTTGGACCATCATCAACACATTTTGACAAAACCTTGCGGAAGGTTGGCTCGGAAAATGCATCCAACAGACCTGTAAGGCGAAACAATTGATAATTATCCCTAACTTCTCGTGTGCCTCTTAGACTAACTGTTAGGGTAAGTTGCTCAGGAATAGCTCCCTCCTAGCGCTGACTTGAAATCTATGAATTCGAGGCTTAAGTATACACTCTTGTAAGGCAGTTTGCTACTACTAGGGAAGGAAATTGCAAAAGGGATGAGATGTGAAACGGTTATAGCGATCAAATTAGGTGTAACTCGTTCAGATAGCTCGGTAGCGGTGCAGACCCGTTGATCAGCTTCAATGCCATATCGTGAGAACCTGATTGATTGTGTCTCTACGAGGGCAGATCGTTCAAGCACAGGTCTACAACATCACTCACCTAACTGTCATCACCTATTGCTGCTATGCGTTGCTAGAGACCTCAGCTTGTCCCTCACCTCTTCTACTTTGCTTCCCGCATTGCTTTAACGAATTCCTCAAACAAGTAGTCCGCATCGTGGGGACCTGGACTCGCTTCTGGGTGGTACTGGACAGAAAATAGGGGAAGCGTCTTGTGGCGCAACCCGGCGATCGTTTGGTCATTCAGATTCAAATGCGTCACCTCGACCGAGGCATCAGGCAACGAGTCAGCAGCGATCGCAAAGCCGTGATTCTGACTGGTAATCTCGATTTTCTGCTTCAGTCCCGCAGGTTGATTCAGCCCGCGATGCCCAAACTTGAGCTTAAACGTTTCTGCTCCAAGAGATAACCCTAAGATTTGATGCCCCATACAAATGCCAAACACGGGCTTTTGGGCGTCTAATAGCGCTTTTGTGGTTGCAATGCCGTCTAAATTGGCTGCCGGATCGCCGGGTCCGTTCGATAGAAAAATGCCGTCAGGATTATGCTTGAGAATCTCATCGGCTGGAGTATCAGCCGGGACGACAACCACACGACAGCCATAACTCGCCAACCGACGAAGAATATTACGCTTAATACCAAAATCAAGCGCCACAACCGTCAACAGTTCTAAACTGTCGGGTAGTGCTGTAGGACTAAATTCCCACTCTTTGTCGGTGACTTCTGACCATTCATACACTTCTGGCGTTGTCACTTCTTTGACTAAGTTTAATCCCGCCATGCTAGGCGCATCTTGCACCCGCTCTAATAACTCCGACGGATCAAGAACGTCAGTCGAGATAGCTCCGTTCATAGCTCCAACCGAGCGCAGCTTGCGAGTCAGAGAACGGGTATCGATACCGTAAATGCCGACGATATTATGCTGCTTCAAGTAATCTGGCAATGATTGCGTCGATCGCCAGTTGCTGGGGCGATCACAGATGTTGCGAGCGATCGCTCCTTTAGCATGGGGTGCACTCGATTCTTCATCCTCCAGATTCACGCCCGTATTGCCTAACTCCGGGTACGTAAACGTAATAATTTGCCCCCGATAGCTCGGATCGGTCAACACTTCTTGATAGCCTGTCATGCCCGTATTGAACACAACTTCTCCAAGGGTAGTTCCCGTAGCCCCAAACGAAAAGCCCGAATACGTCGTGCCATCTGCTAAGACAAGTAATGCAGGTTGAGCGGCAGTGAGAGACATAGCACAGTTACGATAAATTCCCCTCATTATTCCACGAGTTTTTGATTTCCGGGGGGTGGCAACGGGGTTTGTTGGGAAATGTGTAAAGAGCAGACAGATTCGCGTAGGGGATGATGGTGTTCTGCTGATTTTTGGAACTCTTAAGGTAATATTCTCCCTACCTGATGTCACTCCATGCCCAAGTCTTTTCGCGCTGGCACACTCCTACTCGCGATCGCAGGCATTTTTGCCTTGAGCAACTTGGCGTGTAGTCAGATGCAGTCTGCCAAAGTAAAACCGCCACAAGCTAAAACGACTGCACCAGAACAGACGCCTGTGCCTCAAGAGACGCCTCAAGATGAGAGCTATCGACTGGCAATGGATCGCGCAGATAGTGCAAAGAGCATTACTGAATCAGCTCAGTCGCCGGAAGATTGGGAACTCGTGATCGGACGGTGGCGAGACGCGATCGCGCTGCTCAAACAAGTACCTAACGCTGATCCCAATAAAAAGTTTGCGGTTCAAAAACTTCGAGAGTATCAGCGCAACCTTGTCGTAGCAGAACGTCGAGCTAAAGGAATGGGCAAGGAGAATATCAAGGTTATTGATCCGGGGTTTAGCATCGACGCACCGATCAGCAAAGCGGAGTCAGCACCGAGTTATAGCGAGGGAGACAACGTTTATCGCGTCAAGATTAAATATCGCAAAAACCGGATTCCTGTGATTGATGTGGTGTTTAACGGCAGTCAGCGCTATGAAATGATGGTCGATACAGGCGCATCTAGCACGATGATTAACGAAGAAATGGCAGAGCGTTTGGGCGTCAAAGTCGTTGGCACAACGAAAGCCCAAACTGCTGCAGGTGTCGCAAACGTGCAGATCGGGTTTCTTCGCTCGATTGCGGTAGGAAATAATACGATCGTGGATGTGCCAGTCTCAATCGGCCCACTGGATATCGGACTACTAGGTCACGATCTGTTTGGAGACTGTGACCTCTCGATCAAACGGGACGTGGTGGAGTTCGCTCAATGTCAAAAGAATAAATGAGCCAGAAGAATAAGTGGGCAAATCATTTTTTACTTCTTTCTACTTTTTTACGTCTTTCTACTTCAGAAATGCAACGAGTTGGTTGAGTTTCTCCCAGGCTGCCCCAGAGTCTAAAATGTCGCGAGCTTGAGCGATGCCTTGCTCATAGGACGTAACCGCTTCTCCCACGTGTAGCGCTAGAGCTGCATTGAAAGCAACCACATCTCGCTGGGCAGGCGTTCCTTTTCCTTGCAGGACGGTTTGCAGAATTTCTGCATTTGTGTTTACGTCGCCACCTTTTAGATCGTCTAACGATGCAGAGACCAATCCAAATTCCTGGGGATCAAGGCTCGTGCGGTGAACCTGCTGATTTGAGAGAACCGCTAGATCGGTCAAATCGCCCAAGCCCGCTTCATCTAATCGCTCTCTGCCGTGAAGCACGATCGCCTGTTTCACACCGAGTTGGTCTAGGGCCCCTGCGATCGCGTCGAGCAAGCTGGCATCAAACACTCCAATCACTTGTCCTGTCGGACGCAGTGGATTGACCAACGGACCCAACAGATTGAAAATAGTTCTTACTTTTAATTGCTGTCTCAATGGCGCAACGGTTTTAAGCGCAGGATGCCAGCCTGGAGCGAAGAGAAACGTAATGCCGACCGCCTCGATCGCGGCTCGAATCTTGTCCGGTGACGCGCTCAAATGAATGCCCAACAATTCTAAAACATCTGCCGACCCGACTCGACTTGATGCCGATCGATTGCCATGTTTTGCCACTCGAACCCCTGCCGCCGCCGCGACAAAGGCAACCGCCGTTGAAATATTAAAGGTTGAAGCGCCATCGCCTCCGGTTCCACAAGTATCGATCAGCGGTGTGGAATGCGGGGTAAAGGAGACGGGGGAAGCCGCTTGAGCATAGATGACTTGTGCCATTCCGGCGAGTTCCGATGCCGATATGCCTTTGGCCTGAATCGCCACTAGAAGTGCGCCCGATAGAGCGGGTGGAATCGCGTCGGTTAGCCAGCCCTGCATCAGAAACGCGGCCTGCTCTAACGATAAAGACTCACGATCGAGCAATTGTTGCAATAATGTAGAAAAACTTAACGAATCTTTTGATTTTGTTAAGTTTCCATACAATGAAGAAGGTTGGATCATAAGCTATGTTGCTACTAGCACATGAGAAGTTGCTTGAGTAAACAATTTACATTACTCTGAAGGCGTAATTACGGTGTTGGAGTAATGCTTTGCGTGTACCAATCAGGACTTCAAGATTTGTAACCACTGACTCAATCTATAGATAAATTTCAGACTCGTAACTAATTACAGTAAGGTGTGGTGGCGAACAGCACAACACGTGTTTTAGGCAGTATGTATGTTGTTATATCTAGTACACCTTTGAGTCGGCCGCTCTACTGTGGTGTGAACTTATGTTATACGGCAAAGGGAACGGTTAGCTGTGCGAAACGTGGACCCGTTAAATGATTCTTTAAAACTGATTGTGCAACCCAGCGATGGGGAAGCCCATCTTGCCCTCTACCAATTGGGCTTTCAAGAAGTTCTGATGGTTCCTCAACTGCTCTATTGCACGGTTGAAGAAACTACCGTTCCAGAACTATTTCTAAAGATAATTCAGTATTTGCCAGACGATGGGCAATGTCATTCTCGATTTATTTTGACGCGATCACCGCTTAATTCTAAAGCGTTTTTGATTGAGTTCCTCAATGCTCAATCCCTACGAGACTTAACCTTATTAATCAAACACGCTTGGTTTCTACAAGTCTTAACCCAGCAGGGCTTATTTTTTACTTTCCAGCCGATTGTCGATCTTGCATCAGAACGAATCGTAGCGCATGAGTGTTTAGCACGGGCGCAGGGAGCGCGAGGCGAAGAAGTTACGGGTCAGCAACTGATTGAGGCGGCATTGCAGATGAATATGACCCAAGAGTTTGACAACGTGGCTCGAACGGCTTGCTTGGATGCGTTAGGCAAAGTATGTCAGCCGCTTAGTGAATCTGAGCCTCGCCCCACCTTTTTCATCAACGTTTTACCTAACGCGATCGCGCAAGATCCCAATTCTCTTAAGGAAAACTGTCAGCAAGTCCTTGATCTAGGATTGCGCCCTGAGCAAATTGTGTTTGAACTGACCGAAGTAGAAGCCCTTGGAGATCATCCCGATCTGCCACAACTGATTCAGCAAGTTCGAGACATGGGTTTTGGACTGGCGTTAGATGATTTAGCAAGTAACGTTGCGATCGATCACTACTGCACTCAGTTTCGCCCGGATGTGATTAAGCTTGATCGCCGGTTGGTGCATCAGTGCAGTCGCTACGAGCTTAAACAGGTGATGGTTCGGAGTTTGCTACATTTTGCTCATGAGTTAGGAATTTTAGTGCTGGCAGAAGGCTTGGAATTGCCCGAAGATATTCAGTTTTGCCAAGAGATCGGAGTAGATTTAGGTCAAGGGTTTGGATTGGGAATGCCTAAGCTCGCGCCGTGGGAAAAGTCAGCCTTGATAGAACGAATTGCCTGTTGAGAAAAGTAGCAGCAGATTTGGTAGCAGATGAAAAAGAGGAATCATCCACTACATCTACCAAATCTACTGCTAACGATTAAATGTCTTTCTTCACCGTTCTACATCACAATTCGGCTCGCTCAATTTTCGATGAAAATAGAGACTGCCAACCCGCTTTTCGCGCATCCGTCGGTTCGGGCGATTTGTTCCAAAGCGTTTCATAGAAAAAGAACGACATGCCCGAGTAGCCGCGATCGCGCACAGCTTGCACTTGTCGCTGGAGTTCGTCAATGGATCGAGGGTTGCCGGATAAGCCGCTGAGAATGCCGATCGCGGTGGGAATGCGATCGCGGGCTTGTTTCAGTTCCGGATGCGTTGCAGGCTCGATACGATCGACAAATTTTTGCCCTTGAAAATAAATTTGTGGAATTAGCTCTTCGATCAGTCCATCCTGCTGCCATTTATGCCAATCCACCAGTGCACGTTCATAAGCATAGGGCAGATCTAAGGGAGACAACCCAATGATCACGCTATTTTTGCGGGCTTTAACCGCTTGAAAAACTTGCTTCAAGACTTGTTCGATTTTGTTTGATCGCCAACGTAACCATTCTGCCCACTGCGGATCTTTTGCCAAAAATTCTGGGCACGAATCTTTCATGCCTGCGCGATCGCAGCGAGCTTTATCGTATCTTGGCGGCGACTTTCCGTTGTGTTCCTGCTGATAAAGCTTCACTGTGTAATCGTCATAGCCAAACTCCACAGGCAAGCCAAAATGATCATCGAATTGGATACCATCCACGTCATAGTTGGTCACAACTTCCGTGACTAAATCCACCATAAACTTTTGGACTTCCGGCTTCAATGGGTTAAACCAGATTGGAATTTGACGACCGTCTAATCCTCGGGGATCACCGTCTACTGAGCCATCCTGCTTCGTTGTCCACCAATCTTTGTGCTTTTGAGCGAGTTCAGAATCTTTGGGAGCAAAAAAGCCAAACTCAAACCACGGGATCACCGCTAGTCCCTTTTGATGTCCTTCGGTGATAATTTGCTTTAGCATGTCTCGCGATCGTAGTCCTGCCGCAATCTCTCTCGGGTCAACGTCAAACCCCAGATCTCGCTTCATAATTTGGCTCGGATAAAGCGTGTAGCCCCAATTCCAGACAGCAGGGTAGAGCGTATTGAAATTTAAGCGAGACAGTTCAGTGACAGCATTGCTGAGCTTAGTAGCATCGAATAAAACATCGCTGTCAATATTAGTGAGCCAAACGCCGCGAATCTCACGTTTTGCAACCGTGGAGGGAAGGTATTTTGAAGAGACTAATCCAGCGGTTTCTGGTAGAGCACGACATACCAGCGCAGCGACTTCTCCACGACTAGCGGGTTTGGTCGGTTCCAATCGTTGGGCATTGGGATAATTGACTACTAATCCTTTTTGCGTGGCCGCTGCGATCGCTCCCGCTGCATAGTTCGGGATCGTCCCCGCATCGCTATACGTTTTGAATAGATCCACGGACTGCGACGGTGCCGCCTTTAAACCACTGGCTAAAGCGGTCAGAGCTTGCGCGCGAATGATTTTGAGATCGGGTTGAAACGTTTGATCCCCAAATCCCGAGAAGAAGTTGGCGCGGTAAGCCTTTTGAATGGCATCGGCTGCCCAATAGTTTAAAGGGACATCTTTAAAAGTGATCGCTGGACGGGAAGGTGAACTGACGATCGCCGGAAATGCCTTGACTGCGATCGCGGCGAACTGAGATCGGGTCACTGTTTCATCCGGGCGGAACCGTCCATCTGGAAATCCACCAATGATTCCTCTTTGGGCCAAAGCTGCGATACAAGGTTGCGCCCAGTGAGTTTGAATGTCCGTAAACTGAACTTGGGCCGTAGTCGATTTGACAGAAAAAACGCTAATTACGGTGACTACAAAAATAAAAACCAAGCCCGTGTGTCTTACAGAGTCTAGCCTGACTATCTGCCGCACAAACGCTTCAAACACTCGAAAAAGCTGTCGAAAAAGCTGCATCGTGAACCACCCCAACGGTGAAGTTATCCCTGAAACTACTGAATACTCTCTCACCGAAACGAGAATCAGAGATAATTTGTTACACAACTCTTAAATCAAATCGCAGCTAGAAAACTCGTGATGATCACCTACTTGCCTCCGCTAACTTTGGCCTTGTAGCCCAACCCAACTAAACTTTGTAACAGCTTTTGAGCGTGGTCGCCCTGAATCTCGATCGTGGTCTCCTTCGCGGTGCCACCTGTGCCGCACTGCGCTTTTAGCGTCTTCGCCAAATTGGTCAGCGTCTCTGGCTTATGCTGAAATCCTGTGATCACCGTCACCGTTTTCCCGCCTCGCCCTTTGCGCGACACTTGAATTCTCACCTCCTGCTGAGGCGGCGGCAAATCTGGTACAGCCCGTTCTGTGGCCGGTGAGTCCCCAAACTCAGACCAAACTTTTCGTTCTGACGGTTTTGATTGCTTAGCCATGAATTAAGAACTAGATTAGGAACTGGGACAAACTGCGATCGCAATCTCAACTGAATCTTAAGGCAGGGTCAGTCAGCGAAGCGAGAGTGATAAGATTTTCATCATAGCGAGTAGTGTCCTTTAACCTCTAGTGTCATTTAGCCTGTTTAGGCCGTGTTGTAGAAAGACCGTGTTATAGAAGTTACTGCGCTCCTCTAGACGTTGCTCTGCACCCCCCTGCAGAGCTTGACGAAAACCCATCGCAACTTTAGCTCAATCTCTTTAAGAAACTCTGGTTTCTGTATTACTCGTGCAGACACAAAAGCCGAACAAAATCGAATTTAACACTGATTATCCTTGTCCCTGTCGGCGGCGAGGACGCTTGACGCCGATTACGTTAACCGAAGCCTTTGGCTGCACTCGCTGTCAGCAAATTTTTGTTGTTGAAGACAACGGTTATGTGATTGAACAGTTGTCTACGACCTATCCTTATAAGCGATCGTGGCGTTGGACAGGACAGCAATGGAACGTCGTTCATCCTGGCTTGGGAGATAGCTATTTGCCCTTAGCATTAGGGATATTACTGGTGCTGCTGAGCATTTGGCTACCCGTAGCCCTCCATTCTCCTTCTGGAGCGCATATAATCTTGTGGGCGATCGTGGCGTTAGTGCTGGCGATCTTGCCTGCGCTTATGGTTTGGTTAGCTTATCGACGGTAGCCCGATGACTGAAGCATCTTTGGAGGGAGCGATTGACCCGTTGGCAGCCTTGCGAGAGGCCTATGCTGTGTCATGGGACGTCACGAATATTAGCGGACTCACCCGCAGCCAGGCCGTTCAAACCATGGCGCATGCTCTGAAGAGCCAACAGAATGAAATTTTAGAGGCGAATACGTTAGACCTGGAAATCAGCCGCGAAATGGCGGTTCCAGAGCTACTGCTGGACTGGCTAAAGCTGACTCCAGAGCGGTTACAGACGGCAATTCAAATTTTAGAGCGTTTGAGCGAGCTACCCGATCCCATCGGTCGGGTAATGACTGGAAATTTTCAGGTTGATCAGTGTCAGACCTACTCGCAGTTAATGCCCTTGGGTGTGATTGCTCTCGTCTATGAGGCGTTTCCCGAACTCGGTGCGATCGCGGCGGGCTTGTGTATCAAAACTGGTAACTGTCTCATTCTCAAGGGTGGTAGTGAAGCGAGCCATTCTAATAGTGTAATTGCTCAAGCCCTGAGGGGCGCGTTGGAAGATTCAGGCATCCCAACCGCAAGTTTGCAGCTTCTACCCGCTGAACAAGGCACTTCGATTCGAGAATTGGTCACTCAAGATCGCTACTTGAACTTGGTGATTCCCTATGGCAGACCTGGTTTAGTCCAGCAGGTGGTTCGTCAAGCGACCGCTCCAGTTCTGCGATCGACGATGGGGAATTGCTACCTATACTGGTCGTCATCGGGCAGTTTGGACATGGCGCGATGGATGATTCTAGACAGCCACCAGAGTGAGCCTGACCCGGTGAATGCGATCGAGAAAGTCTTAATTCACCGGCAGCAAAATCCGTCGTCGGTGACGATGTTATGGAATAGTTTGAGAGAAAAGGGGTTTCAGCTTCGCGGCGATGCAGAACTTGTCGAGGAATTTCCAGACTTAATCTTGGCTGAAGAATCAGAGTGGTCGCAAGCGTATCTCGATCGCGTGATTAGCTTTAAGGCGATGGATGGAATGGGAGAGGCGATCGATTGGATTAATCAGCACAGTAGCGGTCATGCCGATTGCCTCGTCACAGAGTCTTACCAAGAAAGTCGGCGGTTTGCGCTGGGAGTCTACAGTGCTTCGACCTACATTAATGCGTCGCCCCGGTTCTATCGCAACCCGAAGCGAGGGGATGCTATTTTTCTCGGCATGTCAAATCAGAAAGGACATCGCAGAGGATTGATCGGGTTAGAGACCTTCACCACCATGAAGCACATTATTCAAGGCATGGGGCAGGGGTAGATCAGGAGGAATAAGGTGCGACATGCAATCGCGATCGCAACCGAAAAAAATTGGGTCACAGCATCGCCGCAACCCAACTCGATTAAACCGTTAAGAACATGTCATTCGTTACGATGACGTTTCCGTGTTCTCAACTAACTTCACCTTGGTTGCTAAGCCTAGTGCCTGCAACAGCCGAATCGTCATCCAGGTCATATCAAATTCCCACCACTTCATGCCGTGACGAGCAGAGTACTGATAAGCGTGGTGATTGTTGTGCCATCCTTCCCCATAGGTTAACAGCGCCACCCACCAGCAATTGGTAGAATTATCGCCTGAGTCATAGGTACGGTAGCCAAATCTGTGCGTTGCACTGTTCACCAACCACGTGCAGTGGTAAACCAGCACCAAACGGGCAAACACGCCCCACACAACGAATGACCAGCCGCCGATTAAGTACAGCACAACTCCAAGCGCTACTTGAATCAGCAAAAAGTAATCATCCAAAAACTTGTAAACCGGGTCGTCTGCAATGTCCTTTGTGAACTTCGGAATTTCTTGAACGGCAGGGACATCGTGAATCATCCAATCCATGTGGCTCCACCAGAATCCCTTCTTAGAATCATGGTGATCGACATCTTCATCGGAGTGTAAGTGGTGATGGCGATGTAACCCCACCCACCAGATAGGCCCGCCTTGCACCGCTAGCGTTCCAAAGAACACGAGTAGATACTCTAACCACTTGGGCGTCTGGAAACTGCGGTGAGTCACCATTCTGTGCCAGCCCAGAGTAATTCCCAGTCCGCCTGTCACCCAGTACAGAACTGCCGCTAAGCCAACGGCTGACCAACTGAAATTGCTGGGTAGCAGCGCAAACAGCGCGCCTACATGAACCGCCACCATAAAAAGGAAGGTAGCCCAATCAAAACTAAGCTGAGTTTTTTGAGTTGCAACAGTCATGAAAAAGTCTCGAACGATAGTGTCCTAGTTGGTGCGACCTCTGCCCAGTAGTTAAAGACGAGCGGACGGGGAGAGTACTATAATAATTCTCCTTGTCCGGTTGCTCCTAAAGTTCAACGCTGTCTCAATTCATTGATCGCGCTGGACAGGATTCCAAACGGGGCAAAATGGTTCGCAATCTCTACTGTAAACGTTTTTTAACGTTTGTGAATAATTAAAAGAGGCAGGATGGACGGCTCAACGCTAGTACAACAAGCAGAACACTCGCTCTCCGAAACGTTCTCAACTATTGATGCTCAAGTCAAGAAAAACCTCCGTCGAGTGATGAGTGCTTACCGCAACCATCGGGTTGGAGTACACCATTTTGCAGGGGTTACAGGCTACGGGCACGATGATCTGGGGCGAGAAGTATTGGATCGTGTCTTCGCCGAAATTGTTGGTGCAGAAGCCGCGATCGTTCGGGTACAGTTTGTGTCGGGGACTCACGCGATCGCGGCGGCGCTCTATGGGGTTTTGCGCCCTGGCGATGAGCTACTTTCCGTTGCTGGTGCGCCTTACGATACCCTTGAAGAGGTGATTGGTATCCGGGGTAAGGCTCAAGGCTCCTTAAAGGACTTCGGAATTTCTTATCGACAGTTAGAACTCACGTCAGAAGGAGCTATCGATTGGCAAGCGTTAAGGTCTGCAATCCAGCCCCACACTTGCATGGTGACGATCCAGCGATCGTGCGGCTACTCTTGGAGACCAAGCCTATCGATTGAGGACATCGAAAAGATTGTGTTCTATGTCAAACAGCAAAATCCGAACACGGTTTGCTTTGTAGATAACTGCTACGGCGAGTTTGTGGATGAGCGGGAACCGACTGCTGTCGGAGCCGATTTGATGGCAGGGTCGCTGATCAAAAATCCGGGAGGCACGATCGTAGCAGCAGGAGGATACATTGCAGGTCGCGCCGATTTGGTTGAACTGGCCGCGTGTCGATTAACGGCTCCTGGAGTGGGTAGTTCTGGCGGAGCAACGTTTGATCAAAATCGCTTGTTGTTTCAGGGCTTGTTTCTTGCACCGCAAATGGTGGGGGAAGCAAAAAAAGGCAATCATTTGACAGCGTATGTTTTTGACCAGTTAGGCTATCCGGTGAATCCGGCTCCCTTGGCGGCGCGTCGGGATGTGATTCAAGCCATAAAACTAGGATCGCCCGAAAAAGTGATTGCATTCTGCCGCGCCATTCAACAGCATTCCCCGATTGGGTCTTACCTAGACCCAGTTCCATCAGGAATGCCAGGGTATGAAAGCGAGTTGGTGATGGCAGGCGGCACGTTTATTGATGGCAGCACATCAGAATTTTCGGCAGATGGCCCCTTGCGAGAACCCTACACTATGTTTTGTCAGGGAGGAACGCATTGGACACATGTTGCGATCGCGCTCGAAGCTGCCATCAACGCGGTTGGTGCTGCCTAATCGTGATGCACGAACTCCAGTTCTTCATCTTCCCAGCAAGGTTCGGGGGTTAGCTTTGCTAGAGCGAGATCGAGATCGGCTTCAACTTCCGACATCTCGTATCGGTCAAACAAAAACGTAAGCGCTGAAAGATCGTCATCTCCGATCGCAGGAAGCGAGTCTGGGTGAGTCACTCGACCTGATACCGAGAAGCGATCGTTTTTTATAGGCTGTTCGTCTCGATCAGCATTAAAACGCGAGGAAGGTTCTCTTGTATCAAGATCACGCTCAACCTCATGACGGTGATGAGAGGTCGCGTCGGTTTCTAAGGGCACAGATGGAGATCGATTTGCGAGAGATGCATTCTCGCTAGAGGAGGCGTCTAGCATGAACTGGTTGCTCCGTAAAATTAGCTGGGGAACTGATAACCCAAGGTCAAACAGAAAGGAATGATCTGAACACACTCTATCTCTAGCTACCGTAAAACCCCTGAGGTAGCGAGGTCAATAAAATCTCTAATTATTTAAGTATTAGATGCCAGACGATGGGGTTGGTGCTATTTATAACGCTCAAACGACTGACGTGATGAATTCCCTCGTTACGGAGAGTTGTCAAATCGCGATAGAGTAAAGTTCAAAGGCTAGGTTCAAGTCAATATGAATGGCGAAGAGACAATTAAGCTCGACCAATTTCTTAAATTAGTTGGCATTGCTCAGACTGGAGGACAGGCAAAGTTTCTGATTCAAGACGGAGAAGTGCGGGTAAATGGCAAAATTGAAACCCAACGCGGACGAAAATTAGGCAACGGCGACCAGGTGACAACGCTGGGAGAAACTTTTGAGGTAAATTTGTAGCCAATCTTTTAAGCTTGAGATGGGCATTCAGGTTTAGGGATTTCGATGATGTATTTAACGTGGTTAGATAATAATTCTTGGCTAATCGAGCTGGCGGGGAAGCGAATATTGCTTGATCCGTGGCTAGTTGGTGATTTGATATTTGCTAATCTAACCTGGCTGTTTCGCGGCTCACGATCGCGCGATCGCGCTATTCCAGAAGACATCGATCTGATTCTATTGTCTCAAGGTATTGAAGATCACGCTCATCCCGAAACGTTGAAACAGTTAGATAAGTCAATTCCCGTAGTAGCGTCGCCCAGTGCCGCTAAAGTCGCTTCATCCCTCGGATTTGATCAGGTCATTGCCCTTGCTCACGGCGAAACCTTCACCCTAGCAGACCAGGTTCAAATCTTAGCAACCGTCGGTGCTCTAGTCGGTCCGACGACGAAAGAGAATGGTTATCTATTTACAGCACTGGACACGGGAATGAAGCTTTATTATGAGCCTCACGGATTCCATGACTCTAGGCTAAAGAAATTTGCACCAATTGATGTCGTGATCACGCCTCAAATCGATCTAGCATTGCCAATAGTTGGTTCTATCATCAAAGGCAATCAGAACGGACTGAAACTCGCGCAAGCTGTTCACCCTCAAGTGATGATCCCAACTGCTGCCGGAGGCGATATCACGTTCGCGGGAGTGTTAGTGTCAATGCTAAACACGATTGGCTCACCGAACGAATTTCGAGAGAAATTAGCGCAACATCACCCAACGACACAAGTAGTAGAACCCAAACCTGGCGTTTCCTACGAAGTTGCGATCGGCACCAATCGTACCGAACTCTCTGTCAAACCTGCCGCCCTGAGTACTTGAGGCCGTGTAGTTATTCTCATCCCTATTGTTGACCCCCTCTCTTCAGCTATGACTCTTCCAAAACTCTCCCCCTCAGAGTTAGAGGCTCACCTCGCGCAACTTGACGGTTGGACGGTGAAAGACGGCAAATTGCACAAAGAATTCAAATTCGCTTCATTTGTTGAAGCGTTTGGGTTTATGTCTAGTCTGGCCTTGGTGTCAGAATCGATGGGGCATCATCCCGAATGGTTCAATGTTTACAACCGCCTCACCATCGATCTCACCACTCATGATTCAGGTGGAATCACTGACAATGATGTGCATTGGGCGCAAAAAGCCAACCAATTATCTACGTAACACTGAAATTCGTTAAAAACTTGCCCGAACTTTTCAAACCCATCCTGAAGGCCGAACAATCTAGCGAAAAAAGAACGTAAAGAGAATTCGGATTCTGTATTTCCTCGCAACCGAGCCTAACCACGGTTGCCGGAGTACGGGAGATCGGCGTTGAGTAGATTATATTTTTTGAGGATGGGGAGATGTTGGCACAAGATACCGCCTTCTGTTTTGGAGTTCCAAGCAATACCGATACAGCCGAACTGCCAATAGAAGGATTTAAGCAACTGCTGAGTCAAGTTGAAGCGGAGCTATACCAGAGTGATGTTTTTCGAGGCGCGATGGCGCGGTTAGAAGAAGCCCAAAATGAAGCGGCCAGCGTTCAATTTTTGTTAAAAAGCGTAGGACGGGAAGCAATTCGCTTAGCCTTGCGGCAAGTGGTTCAGCAGCCAGACACAGTAGAAGCACCTTTAGCAGAGGTCAAGCCTCAAGCACCAGTGCAGGTTCAGAAACCTAGAATTGAGTCTTCAGATGACTCTGATCCTGATCTGCTCAACCTTGTTCCAGGCTGGCGCAAACGAGCTAATCCATCTCATCGAATTGATCTCGAAGAACAGCAACGGCAAGTCGGATTAAATCATTTAGGCGATCGAATTCGTACTGCACGAGAAGCACAACTGATGTCACTGGAAGAATTGCGTAGCAAGACGCTTGTGCCATTGCACCAACTCCAAGCGATCGAGTCAGGGCACGGCGCTCATTTGCCGGAAGACATTTATCTGCGTGGTTTCATTCGTCGCATCGCAAAAGCTCTGAATCTCAACCCTGAGCAATTATTAGATACTGTGCCTACTCCCGATCCGGTAAAAGCAATCTTGCCGTCTTGGTATCATCCTCAAACCAAGTCTTCTCCCATTAGTTTCGGTCATCTTGCTCTCCGTCCAGCACATCTTTATGTAGGGTATGCTGCCCTGCTAGCGGGGGGTGTAGCATGGCTTTCTCATCAGCCTGCTCCCGCTCCTCTGCCTAACGCGATCGATTTAAATTCGCCGCGGGTGACGACTCCAAATGCTAAATCTCAGAGTAACCAATCCCGCTCTGCAAATGTGACCCTCAATGTCGCACCTCCAGAAACTTTGAGATAACTCAGAGCCAGGTCTTGAGGACGTTACGGGGTATCGTTCTCAAGGCAAACTCCAATTCTGGTCAGTAACATATCATTGCAAACCTTTTCGTTAGATTACCAAATGCTACTTCAAATTCTATTTTGTGTTTGGATGGAAACACGTCTACGGCGACTCAAAGGTAGTCATCGTTTCCTTCAAAACAGCGTTTTAGGTAGTCATCTTCCAAAACGTCGTTTTAGGCAGATATCGCAATGGTTTGCGGCTTGATCTAAACCCCGGTAGCGCTAAATTTACAACAGACTCACCATCACAAAAACGCATCAAAAGATGAATCGCTAAGCCGCAATATAGACATAACATGAAGGTGAATCTCAATTCGTGTCCATTCCACTTACAAGGACAGAATATGAAGGCACTGTTACTCTACCCCTGCTTTCCTCAAACGTTTTGGTCTTACGATCGCTTCATGGAAATGGCAAATCTCAAGGCGTCCATTCCGCCCTTGGGAATCATCACCGTTGCGGCATTGTTGCCCGAAGAGTGGGAGATTCGCTTTTATGATCGCAATGTCAGCCCTGAAACCGATGCGGATTGGGATTGGTGTGACCTTGTGATTCTTTCAGCGATGTTAGCGCAAAAAGCAGATTTTCATCATCTGATCCAGAAAGCGGTGCAGGAGGGCAAGAAAGTTGCGGTGGGCGGACCCTATCCTACCTCCGTTCCACAAGACGCGATCGCATCGGGCGCACATTACTTAATCTTGGATGAAGGCGAAATCACTGTACCGATGTTTTTGGAAACAATCGAGCAGGAGTCCCACTCTAAAGACGCATCGCCCTCACCTAGAGTGTTTCGAGCCAGCGAGAAACCTGATGTAACACTCAGCCCGATGCCTCGCTTTGACTTGCTCAAGATGGATGAATACCTGATGATGGCGATTCAGTTTTCGCGCGGCTGCCCGTTTAACTGTGAATTCTGCGACATCATCACGCTTTATGGACGCAAGCCCCGCACGAAGAACCCAGATCAGGCATTAGCGGAGCTACAAACTCTTTATGATTTGAGTTGGCGCGGCTCTGTGTTCATCGTCGATGATAACTTTATTGGCAATCAGCGCAATGTCAAACGATTCTTGCGGGAGCTGATCCCCTGGATGAGATCGCACAACTACCCGTTCACGTTTCTCACCGAAGCCTCTGTTAATCTAGCTGAAGATGCTGAGATGCTGGATCTAATGACACAGGCAGGATTCTATGGCGTTTTTCTGGGCATTGAAACACCCGACCAAGACAGTTTGGAAGTGACCCACAAATATCAGAACACGCGTCACTCTCTCACGGAGGCATGTAACACCATCACCAAAGCAGGACTGCTAATTTATGCTGGGTTTATTATTGGGTTTGACGGTGAGCGAGACGGCGCAGGCGATCGCATTCAAGCCTTTGTTGAAGAGACAAGCATTCCGCAGCCAATGTTAGGGGTGTTGCAAGCCTTGCCCAATACGGCCTTGTGGACTCGTCTAGATCAGGAACAACGTCTCTTTCAAACGAGCCACGGAGCGCTGGAAGTTGGGGATCAAAATACACTCATGAACTTTACCCCGACCCGTCCCCTCGGTGATATTGCCAAGGAATATCTCACCGCACTTTGGACGATGTACGAACCTACCAATTATCTGAAACGCTGTTTTCAGCATTGCCTAGAAATCACCCCGAATCCTAGACTCCAGCAAACTATGCACTTTCCACCCGGTAAAGGACTGAGGCTAATGAGCCAATTGCTTTGGTTGCAAGGCATTCGTCGCCCTGGCATTCGGATGCAGTTTTGGCGACAGTTGTGGGTGATTTTGACTCAAAAACCGCAATTTTTGAATGTGTACCTTGGCTTATGCGCAACAGGTGAACATTTTTTGGAGTACCGAGCGATCGCACGAGAGCGAATTTCGCAGCAACTCGGCTACGACCCGCTAAGTTCTGACGCGATCGCGTCAGAGCCTTCTAGTCTTGTTCATGTTTAGCAAGCCTGTCTCATTGCTAAGCATCATCTGTAAATAAGCATCATCCGTAAAGTTGCCCTCAACTCTTCTCTTCTCTTTCGGGAGAAGGGAGCAGCGTTCCCCTCCCTATGAAAAGGGTTAAGGCGAGGGCAAATCCTGGTCTTAACTTAATCCACAGTCCTTATCGGTACGATCGCGTCAACACATCGAGTTGCGTCCATTCGTCATCGCTCATCGCCCAGCCCATCGCCCCCGCATTTTGCCGCGCCTGCTTTGCATTTTTAGCCCCCGGAAGCGGAATCACATTCCCTTGAGCAATCAGCCAATTTAGCGCAACTTGGGCAGGCGTGCGATCGTGGGTTTCGCCAATCTGCTGCAATTTCTGTACGATTGGTGCGAGCCGCTCTAACCCGTGTTGGCTAAATTTCGGGTCAAGCTTGCGAGCGCCTGTGACTTGGTTGGCATTGTCCGGCGTGTATTTTCCGGTCAACAGCCCTTGTGCCAACGGACTATAGGCCAAGATTGTGACGTTCAACTCGCGGGCAGTCTCTAAGATTCCGTTGGTCTCGATTTCGCGATTGATTAAGGCATAGCGCACTTGATTCACGGCCAGAGGAACACCCTTTGCGGCAAGGTAGCCCTGAGCTTCGCGCATCTGACTTGCAGAATAATTGCTGACGCCGATCGCACCAATTCTACCGCGTTTCACTTCGTCTGTTAACGCGTCCATCAAGGTTTTCTTGCCCATGAAGAAATCGAACGGCATGTGAACTTGGTAGAGCGCGATGTGATCGACTTGTAAGCGGCTGAGGCTGCTTGTAATAGCGTCATGCACCGATTGCGCTGAGAATCGCCACGGCAACGGCATGTATTTGGTGGCAATGGAAACAGGTTGCCCAGTCTGTTTCATAAACTGACCCAAAAACTGTTCCGATTTGCCAAAGCCATAAATTTCTGCTGTATCGAAGAAATTGACTCCGGCCGCGATCGCGGCTTCAAAGGCTTCTCGCAGTTGTGGTTCACTATATTCTTTACCGTAGTTCCAAAATAATGAATCGCCCCAAGCCCAAGTACCAACGGCAATTGGGGGCACGACGACATCCGTTGTGCCTAAGGTGAGCGTTTGAGTTGTGGTTTCCATAGAATCCTTTGTAAAACTTCCTTTACACATTCTCTTTACATAGTGTAACAATCGCTCCTAAAGAACTCACTATCGCAAGGCTGAAGCTATGCTTTTGTTGAGCCGACGCAAACAATGCCTCTTCAACCTGATAGCTTAGAGAATGCACAATTAAGACTCGTCTAGAATCATTTTTAGAAGGCTTTGATCGCCATGGAAACCAATAATTTTTCAGATTCATCCCTAGGCGGGAACAGCGTCAGGCTGCCTCGATTGAGTATCCTCACTATGGTTCGGTTGGGTCTCTTTCAGATGGGACTTGGCATGATGTCGGTGCTGGTGTTTGGCGTACTCAATCGCGTGTTGATTCGAGAATTGGGAGTGCCCGCGACGATCGCCACGGTGATTTTGGCATTAACGCTGTTTGTGGCCCCGGCTCGGATTGTGTTTGGGCAACTCTCTGACTCAAAGCCGCTTTGGGGAATGCACCGGACGAACTATGTTTTGATCGGAGCCGCGAGTTTGGCAATTTTGGCTTATCTCACGGTTCAGGTGATGTGGCAAGCGGGAGCGAGTTTGCAAGCAACGGGCTGGACGACTCAAACCTATAGTTGGTTAGGCTTTCTCGCGCTGATGTTCGGGCTATACGGAATTGCCGTGAGTGCTTGCTCTACGCCATTTGCAACGCTGTTGGTGGATGTGACTGAAGAAGATGATCGCTCGAAGATTATCGCGATCGATTGGTCGATGCTAATTGGCGGAACCATTATTGGAGCGATTATTATTGGCGTTTTGCTGAAAAAGCTTTCGATTGATGCCTCGATCGAAGCGATTCAGGCGGCGGTGAATCGATTGTTTATCATTGTGCCGCTAATCGTCTTGGGTCTGGCGTGGATCGCCACCTGGGGCGTTGAGCGCAAGTATTCACGGTTTGCCTCGCGATCGGTGATCAATACCGAGGGCAAGCTTTCGCTAGGGCGAGCGTGGCGAATTCTAACCGCTAGTCGCCAAACTCAGCTATTTTTTACGTTTCTAGTCGCTATGACGTTGGGCTTGTTTATGCAAGATCCGGTGTTAGAAACCTATGGCGGCGATGTGTTTAAGATGCCGATTGGTGCAACCGCCAGCCTCAATGCATTCTGGGGAACTGGAACAGTCGTTGGAATTATGATTGCAGGCTTTCTGATGAGTCCACGAATCGGCAAACGCCGAACGGCAAAGTGGGGCTGTTTATTAACTGCCGCCTCTCTGATTTGGGTGATTCTCGCAGGATTTACGGCGAATCCTAAAGCGTTGCAGGTAGCGCTTTTGATTTTTGGTTTAGCCTCTGGTGTAACCACCACTGGAGCGCTGACGCTAATGCTCGACTTCACGGCGGCAGAAACGGCAGGGACATTTATCGGCGCGTGGGGATTATCTCAAGCGTTGGCGAAAGGATTGTCTACTGTGATCGGTGGAGCCGCGCTTGATATAGGTAAACGGCTGACGCCTAATCTTGTCATTGCGTATGGATTAGTGTTTACGTTGCAGGCATGCTGTATGTTTTTAGCGGTTTGGTTGCTTGGTCGAGTCAGCGTGCAAGAGTTTCGCGCGAATGCAAAAGATGCGATCGCGGCAGTCATCCAAAACGATGCTGACTAGGACAGACTGAAATTTTACCGAACGAGTCATGCCATTTTTGCGTCTGCGTCGCCTTCTAATCACGCCGATTGATCAGACCTCCCGCCACAACACGTCTATCGCGATTAGCGCCACAGGCACAAACTCCAAAGGACATAGCGCAAAGCGCAACTCCGAAGGAACCGCAGTTTGGCTGGCTCTAAGCTTAGGATTTGCGATCTATTACGGCAGTTTAGGACTCCAGAAAGCATTTAGAGCTGGCTATGTCGTTCAAGACGATGCACGAGAGTATGTGTTTTGGATGCAGCAATTTGTCAATCCAGGCTTATTTCCCCAGGACTTGATTGCCGATTACTTTAAATCGATTACGCCTGGTGGATATGCAGCGATTTATCATCTCATCGCAACTCTCGGCGTTCAGCCGCTTTTATTGAGTAAGCTTCTGCCCATGATATTGGGCGTACTGACAACACTTTATGGATTCGGCGTCTGTTTGCAACTGTTTCCGGTGCCTGCCTCTGGCTTTATGGCAATGGTATTGCTGAATCAGAGTTTGTGGTTTAGAGATGATTTGAGTTCTGCGACTCCAAGATCGTTTGTGTATCCGCTATTTCTGGCGTTTTTATATTATTTGCTGCGTCGTGTTCGGCTGGGTGTGATGATCACGATCGTATTGCAAGCTTTCATTTATCCGCCGTTGGTGTTCATTACGATCGCACTCTTGTTTCTGCGGTTGTGGAACTGGCAGCGTTGGCGACCTCGGCTTCAGCAGGGACAGATTCTATGGTTTGGAGTGGCAGCAGGATTGGGATGTTTGGCCCTCTTGCCCTATGCGTTTTCTTCGTCTGAGTTCGCTCCGCTGGTGACTAAGGCTGAAGCGTTGACGATGCCAGAACTTTACCCAGGCGGACGCCATCCCTATTTTGATAGCAATCTTTGGAGGTTTTGGCTGACCGGACAACATAGCGGCATCTTACCGCCACTGTTGCCGCCTCTGATCTGGGTTGGGCTAGCGTTACCGATCGTGGCGCGATCGCGGCGTTTTCCATTAGTCAAACAGCTTAAAGATGAAGTCGTCATTCTCGCTCAAACGGCGCTAGTCTCTTTGGGGCTGTTTTTAGCGGCTCATGCCTTGCTGCTGAGGCTATTTTTTCCAACTCGATACACGACTCATACGTGGCGCATTGTTTTAGCGATCGCATCGGGTATTGTGCTGACTATCTTGCTAGACGCGATGCTGCTCGCGTGTGCAGAACTTACGAGGTCTGATCGCTGGAAATCGGTGGTTTGGAGACTCGCATTGACGATCGCTGTTGGGGCAGTCTTCTTTCTGTTTCCAATGGTGACGCGAGATTTTCCAGCGACAAACTATCGGGTGTCGGGCGAGGCAGCGCTCTACCAGTTCTTACAGCAACAGCCCCAAGATAGTCTGATTGCAACGCTCTCGGATGAGGCCAACAATATTCCAACGTTTGCGCAACGTTCTGTTTTGGTTGGTAAAGAATATGCCCTGCCGTTTCATCTCGGCTTTTATCGCCAAATTCGTCAGCGCAGCATCGAGTTAATTCAGGCTCAGTACAGCCAAGACTTAACCTCTGTGCAGCAAGTGATTCGTAAGTATGGCGTTGATTTTTGGCTGCTCGATCGCGCAGCGTTTATGCCTCAGTATTTGACGGACAAGACATGGCTTCAAAGCTTTCAGCCAGCTTTTGATCAGGCTTTAACAGGCTTACAGCAGGGGAAAGTCCCCGCATTAACGACACGGATCAAAGATTGTTCAGCGTTTGAAAGTGAAAGTGTCGTTGTGCTGAAAGCAGACTGCATTTCCTAATGTCATTTTCATTAAGGCAGTACGGACTTTTAAAGAGGCGGATTTTGCCCGTTAGTTTCGCTCCGCTTGCTTAGCAATTCGACGACCGACCTGTATTTCTTGCTGCAACTGTTCGGCTTCGGCTTCTAAGTCAGCAACAGATTCTTCGAGATTCTCCGCGATCGCGTTGATGTCTTGTCCCAATTGCCGCGCCTGAGTCAACACTTGATCAAACTGTTTAGCCGTGCTGTCAATCTCAGCAAACACTTCGCGGTACTCTTCGGGAGGGTTTTCGAGCCAAGCTTGAAACTCAGAGTCAGAGGGTTTGAGAACGCATAGCGCCTTTTCCCAAGAAGCTTTATGGCGCATATCTAGCGATCGCAGCGCTGCACATTTCGCTTTGAGTTGTTGAGTTGTTTCGACCTCAGCCAACTCAAGCACTTGAGTTTTCAGTTCATGAAGTTTCATGGTTACGGCTCTCATGACTGTTCTGTTTAAGAAATTGTTGAACCTCTTCTAGTTTGGCAAGCAGCAATTGGTTTTCGTGCTGAAGACGCTGATTATCTTGAGCGAGGTTCGTGAGTTGCCGTTGACATTCTGTAAGAGCGGCTCTTGCTTCGTCGAGTTTCTGTTTATTTCGTTTGGCATGAGAGACTTGTCCTCCCAAACGTTGATTGTTTCGAGCGAGTTCTTCTCTTCTCTTTTTTTCGCTCTCGTACTGTTTTCTAAGTGATTCAAGCTCTTGGAGCAATTCCGCATAAGCTTTATTGGTTTCAGCTTCGGCTCTGAGGGCTTCATTTTCAGTCTCCAGCCCAACGATGCGATTTTGTAGCTTGGCAAGTTCTTGATCTTTGCCGAATAATCTTTCCTGCAAAATGCGAAGGAGTTGTAGAAGACGAGTCTGCTTTTGCTCTAAGTCTTGATAAGCTTTCTCTTGCTGGTCTGTCTTTTGCCGCAAGACTCCGGCTCGGTACTGCAACACTCTCGCCGTACATTGATACTTGATTACGGCAATGACTTTGCTTTTTTCTTCTTCATCGAGTAACAGCACTTCACGAAGATGACGCAATTCATCGTAATTCGTACAGTCGTGCCGCAAGTTTTGAGTCGGCACATGCTGCGGATCACCAATGAGGTCAAAGTTTTTAAGCCGCACTTGAGCGTGCCAGTAGTCGAAGAGTTCTTTGGAATCGTTCATGGTTGATCCGCACTATGCTGGTTAAGCTGCTTTGGGTAGTCTAGCGATCGCAGGGGTTTAATTTGTTACATCAGTAGCAACTGTAAGCATTCCTGACAAAAGCTAGAGAAATCAAGACGTGTATTAACAGTTCTGATTCGATGCACTGCCGTTTCACCAGCAATTCTCTTGAAGCTCGGTTGATTCAAGTTTGTTCAGGAGAGCAAGGAAACGATCGTCGTTTGTTGAGACGGGTTTTTCCTACTTAGCTCGAACTTCGCTTCAGAGCAGATTGCCATGCAAAGAATTGAATCCAAGATTCATTTTATACTTGCTCTTCTCTACCGTTGGACTCGAAAGTGGCTGTAATGTTCCTGCCTTTTGCCTGCCGGGAATTCTACACTAACCCCCTCAACGCATCTCATAATCCATGATTAAAAGATTTACCCATGCCTTACACAGACATCAACACCACGCTGAGCGACGCTGATCGTCAAGCCATTAAGCAAGCGATCTTACTCATTCAACAAAAGCTGCCCTTCCTCGTCACCCTCAGCGCTGACGAACGCCAACGTCTCTACAAAATGGGCGACAAACGCCTCGCCTTTGTGCAAAACAGTCTCTCAGCGGCTCAAAGCAATCCCAACATTCTTCCTGCTAGTTTTGACCTGCAAGGGTTTTCTAACGACTATCAACTCGCTACCGACCTCAGCGAACTCCTCATGCTGCTCACTCAACTGACTGAGCAAGTCGATGACACTCTTCTAGCCGTCGGCAGCGAAGCGATGAGCAGCAGCTTAACGGTCTATGACTACATCAAGACAGCCGCCAAGAAGACCCCTGGTTTGAAAACCATTGCAGACCAACTCGGCAACTTATTCAAAGCCCTTCGGAGTAAGCCTGCTAAATCTGCGCCTGCACCTGCTCTTTCGCCAAACTAGCGCGGCTATAGATTGAGGTTCAGCAATAATGCTTAAACATTCAGCGTTGAACCTCAGACATTCACGCTTGAACCTCAGACATTCACGCTTGAAGCTTAAACATTCAACGCTGAAGCTCAAACATTCAACGTTGAAGCTCAGACATTCAACGCTGAAGCTCAGACATTCAACGTTGAAGCTTAAACCTTCGCGCTTGAAGCTCAAACATTCAACGCTGATGGTTAGACATTCAACGCTGAAGCTCAAACATTCGCGTTTAACCCTTCAACCTTTGTCTTTGAAAGTTTACCTTGCTCAACTGACCCACAAAAATCCACGCTCGAAAGTTGAATCTCGATCAACCTAGAGCAATCCTTCACATTCAATCCTCCATAAACCGACCAGGCTCGATAAACTATGATTATTGATGTCAGAACCTCAAGCCGCTATTCCTGACCACGAGCGTTGCAGAGGTTCATCATCGCTTACCCCCCATCCTTCATCCCCTTCATGCCCGATTTTTGGACGACCGTTAAATCTTTTGCCGAATCCACCACTCAGCGTGTCGGCGCTCAACTCCTTCAAGACTTTGGATCTGCCACCGCTTCCGAAAAAGACGATGGCAGCCTAGTGACCGAATCCGATCAATGGGCAGATGCAGAATTACGGAATGCGATCGCACAAGCCTTTCCCGATCATGGCGTTCTGAGCGAAGAAGTCGAACACATTCTCCCCGACAGCGAATGGTGCTGGATCATCGATCCCATAGACGGCACCACCAACTTTGCTCGCGGCTTGCCCCTTTGGGGAATTTCCTTGGGCTTGCTTTATCGCGGCACGCCCGTCTTTGGCTACGTTTACCTACCGCCGCTTCAACAAGCGTTTCATGGTTTCTGGCCAGGCAAGTCAGACTTAGACATGCCGTCCGGTGCATTTCTCAACAACACGCCGATTCAGGCGAGCCGAGCCGCCCTATCTCACAACGAATTCTTTAACATCTGCGCTCGCAGCGTCAGCATTCTCAAGAATCCGTTTCCTGCCAAAATTCGCATTCTGGGTGTTGCCACCTACAATCTGCTTTCTGTAGGGGCAGGCGTCACACTCGGCAGCGTCGAAGCCACTCCAAAAATTTGGGACATTGCCGCCGTGTGGGTGATTGTGCAAGCGGCGGGGGCAGTTTGGTACTCTTTAGAATCAGAGCCAGTTTTTCCGCTAACGGTCGGCAAAGATTACACGCATCGATCGTATCCTACGCTAGTCGTTAGCTATGCTGACCTCATTCCCGCTTTTGAACCGTTGGTCAAATCCGTCGCTAAGCGAACCTAACTCCGACTGGGCTACCTACGACTAGACCCGACTGAGCTTGAGCATGACCCCGATTCACGGCAATCTCAATCCAGCCGTGACTGCCAACTAGCCCAATCATCTCTCCCGGAGCCGCATCTGCGTAAGTTTGCTGACCGGGATAGCGCTTGAGATTGCACTCAACCGACCAGTTGCGATCGCGAACATGCTGTCCTTTAATCGTTGTAATCAGATTGCCAAAGTGATCGATCGCTTGCACCACGCCCTGCACTCCCGTTGGTGTCGAAAACACCTCTGGAATTGGAAGCTGGACTAGGGTATCGATCGCGATCGCATCTCCCAATTCTCCGAGCGCCACCCCGCTTGCTAAATGAGCGCCCACCGGAGCAAAAATATCCCGCCCATGAAATGTGTTGCTTGGAGTGGGAGTACGCCAATAGTTAGGATTCGTCAACTCCACCGCCGCAATCGCGCTTGTCTGACCCAACACCCCGCTAAACAAACCATTGTCCGCCCCAACTAAAAATCCAGACTCACACTGAATCGCGATGGATCGCCGCGAACTGCCCACTCCGGGATCAACCACCGCTACATGCACTGTTCCTGACGGAAAATAAGGATAGGCGCTCATCAACTGAAATCGCGCCATAGCGATATCTTGAGGCAGAATTTGATGAGTCAGATCGATCACTTGGAGGGTTGGATTGATGGTTGCGATCGCGCCTTTCATAACACCCACATAACTATCGCTTAATCCAAAGTCAGTCAAAAGAGTAAGAATCATATATAGTCTCATTCTCAGCCATTTCGAACAGATTTCATTTCTAAAGTAAGAATAAGGTTAAGTGTAAATTTTGGTAGCTTAAGCTACCGTTTAATCCTGAAATGCTAAAATTAAATCAAGAGCATGCACACCTTTACCTTTAGGAATGTTTACAATGAACAGAAACCGTTTTAATTCCACAGAAGTTGCGAATATCCATCGCGAAAATCTTCAAAAAAATCTTCAGCGCCGTATGGAAGCTGCAAGAGCCAGAGGGGACGAGAACTTGCTAAAAATGCTTGAAGCTGAGGCGAAGTACCTACGATAACTAACTTTTCAAAGTTATGTTATCCGTCTCATACGAACGGCATCCTGCTTTTGTTCACAATCTGTTCACAATCATAGACGCAGTTTTTAGCACTTGCGTCTTTTTTATTGCCTGTTTGGTGCATCCTGTTTAAGAACTCGAACCGATCATCTTCCCTACCTTCCGCTGTTCCCAAATCTTCTACCTTGGGAATTACTGAATGCAGATCTTTACTCCACAACAGTATGCAGTATCCCTTGGAACTCACATTCAAATTCTGGGCATTAGCTCCCCAAATTTCAGTAAAAGATGCTCAAGGCAACGTTGTCTTGTACGTCCGCCAGAAACTATTCAAACTGAAAGAAGCCATTCACGTTTTTTCAGATAGCCAACGTAGCACTCTTGTTTATGAGATCAAAGCCGATCGCATTATTGACTTCTCCGCCTGCTACCACTTTTCAGATGCCAACGGCAAAACCTTAGGTGCAGTCAAACGACGAGGGCTAAAATCTCTCTGGCGCTCTCACTACGAAGTTTTAGACGGCGAAACAATCGTCTTCACCATTCAAGAAGAAAATCCTTGGGTCAAAGTAGTAGATACCCTGTTTGCAGAAGTTCCCGTGGTTGGAATGTTCACTGGGTATTTCTTTAACCCAACCTATCTAGTGAATCGCCCCGATGGCAGAACAGTAATGCGGCTTTCTAAAAAGCCCACGTTCTTATCAAGAGTGTTCTCCATTCAACAGGTCAATCAACTGGGCAATGATGAAGAACCTCAAGTTTTGCTCAGCTTATTGATGATGCTTCTGTTGGAGCGCAACCGTGGCTAAACTGGCGCGGATAAACTCAAGAGTGGGTAGGGGAAACAAAGAGGCAAAACTGTTTATTTCCCCGTTCCAAACTTAATCACAACTTAGGCAGAGTTTTTTGTTGAAAACGAATTTGAGATACTTGCGGAAGAGGCTTCGCCTGCCGAAGTGATTTGTCCATCGGCAAAGCTCCGCGAGTACCAGGCTCTGTTAAGACTTTATCTGTTCGTCCGCTATCAAATCCGCTGCCAATGCGCTAGTCCTGTTAGTCCCAAATAAAGTTTACTAAGAGGACGTTTGAAAAGCTTTGGGAAGGTGAATTATGCTGCCAAACGTTTGA
>NZ_JCACKG010000166.1:0-4674 GCF_059505265.1 Myxacorys chilensis
CGGCCATGGCGGTGGAGCGCCTGCAAAGCAAAGGGGCGCGGCATGTGCAATTGCTGATCGGGGACGACAGCACCACCAACTACCACAACATCGTCACCTCTTTTCACCGTGCCGCGGCGCGCGCCGGCATGGAGGCAAGTGTGCTCGAGGGCACCAAGATCGGCAGTCCCGCCGACATGCGGAAGCTGGGCCTCGATCTGGCGCGGCGCGCCGACCGGCCTGACGGCATCATCTCCGACAGTGAAATGCGCACCATTGCGCTGATCGGTGGCATGCAGGAGGGCGGGTTGCGGGTGGGGCACGATCTGCAACTGATCTACAAGCAGACTTCGGGCATCCTGCCGACGCTGTTTCCAGCGCTCGACAGCATCCGCGAGGATGTTTTTGATGCCGGAGTCGAGCTGACCCGGCTCCTGCTCCGGCGCATCGACGGCGCGGCGGCAGCGGAGTTGCAGACCCTCGCCGAACCGCAGCCGCAGTGGCGCAGCTGAGCCGAAGAAATATTTAAAACTGGCGCTATTCACGTTAGCCCGTATGGTTAATAAAGGGTTTAGATTGAGCCCTTCGCCCACCCGCAGCAAAGCTCTCAACCGATCGGAGAGCAAAGATGCACAAGCGGAACTGGTGGTTAGCGGTGGTGGTTGTCGCAGCCGGGTTGCACCCCGTCGCGGCGCAGAGCGCGGACTGGCGAAAGGTGCAGCTGGATGGCTGGCAGTTCAGCGTGCCGGTATCATCCCAGTGCACCCGCGAACCGAGCACGCCCTATAGCGTTGAATTGGTGAGTGCCGCCGAAACTGGCCTTTGGTGCGGCGGACGGCTCGCCTGCACGCTCAACAACCGCATGATCCTGGTGCAGCAGGGAATGAGCCGGGACATGCAGTCCATGGTCATCGCCCACGAAAAAGCGCACATCAACGGGTGCCATCACCCGGAATAAAAAACGCCCGGACTGGCCGGGCGTTGAAGGAGATTTTCTGAAAGCTTCGGCTTATCCGGCCGAGCCGACGGGGAAAGCGTCGAGCTGATCGGAGTCGATGGCGGCGACCACCTGCGTGCCCACCACGAAGTTGGCCTGGCCCGCCTGTGCGGCGACAACGATCTGGGTGATGATGTTGAGCGCATCGGGCGTACCCTGCTGGATGAGATTGGCCAGCTGCGCGATGGGCATGGCCTGCCCGGCGATCAGGATCTGGGTAACACCGAGCGCCTGCAGCCGCAGCAGCAGAGCTTGCGCATTGGCGAGGCGACCCGCGCTGATTTCCGCCTGAACGCTCTGCAGAAGCATGGCAGGATCAACGTCATAGCTCATGGCCGGAAGGTTTGACGCGGTCAGCATCGCCGCAGTTGCGATCGCCACGCCCAGCTTGCGAAGGTCAGTTTTCTTCATAATTCACTCTCCTATTGGGGAGTGATATAGCGGGGTTTCACGGTCCCGCCGAGCGAAGAGCGGAGACGGAGTTTCTCCCTTCTTTAGCCGATATTCGCAATTTTACGGATCAGCAGTTTCGGTCATAAACTGCTCAGGTCACACGATTTCCAAACCAACCGAAACGGCGAACAGCGCGTCCTGGACCGGCTCGAACCGATCGGCGGAACGACCGCTGCGGTTCGGCACGTAAACCGTCCGGCAGCGGTCCCGCCCATGCAGCAAGGCCACCGCAATCGAAACTGAATCCTCGTCGGCAAACAGCTCGGCATTGGTGAAATAGCTGCCGGTCACGTGCCCGGAAGAGCTGCGTGTGTCTTTTGAAACGAAGTCGCCCGACCAGGTGGTCTCGCTATAGGCGACGGTATCGCCGGGGCGTTGCGCCGGCGCGTGGCGTTCCAGCGTGGCGCGCTCGGCGAAAATATCGACCTCGCCCACCGCTAAGGCGCGCAGGTGCCCGTCCACGCCAGCGATATTGGTGCTCGGGCCCAGCAGTGTCCGTATGGCATCGGCATAGTCGTTTCCGATACGCATGCCGACGAACTCGAAATGATCGCCGCAATAGCCTGCCGTCAAAATGGCGCAGGCCAGCGGCAGGCTTTGCGCCTTGGTGTCGATATCCTGCTTGCGGAACACGATCGATCGCACCAGCGGGTAGGCATCGGTGTAGCAATTGCTGGATAGCTCGATGCGGGTTTCGCCCAGCGCTTCGTCGACAACGGCTTGGTAACGCATCAGTGGGCCCGTGCGGTTAAAGTGAGTTCGCTGCGCTGGCCGTTGCCGGCCACCTGGTGGAAGCGCAATCCGGTGCGCTGCTCGAGATCGAAGCGGAAGCGCTGCAGCTCCTCGTAGCCTTTGATGGAGGGGGTGAGCAGCGAATAGACACGGCCGCGTTCACCGAAATCGGAGAGGATCGACAGCGATTGGCTCATCAGCGAGCGCCCGTCGAACTGGGCCAGCGCCACAAGCAGGGTCGAGAGGTCCTCGTGCTCGTCGGACTGGAGCACGCGCTCACCGGACTTGGTTTCGATGTTCTTCCAGTTGAACGCGATGTTGCGGTCGATTTCGGCCTGCCGCACCGAAGTCATCAGGGCCGGCATGCCGATCAGGGCTTCCACCGCCTTTCTGACCCGCTTGGCGCGCTTGAGGCCCTGGAGCGGCACGGAGCAGAAGTAGATCGGCTGGTTGAGGCCGGCCTGGCGCGTTGCCAGTTCGCCCGGCACGATATCGAACAGCTGTTCGAGCAGTTCCTGGTTGAATCGTGCCGCGGGCACGGTGGTATCGTTGGCTGCGCCTTCCAGTTGCAGCATGCGCGAGGCCGAGGGGCCACTCAATGCCGATATCGGCACGTGGATCTGCCATTGTCCGGCATAGTCCGGGATCTTTTCGGCCAGCGTATCGAACGACATCTGGTTGCGGCAGTAGACGTCCTTGTCGTGCTCCTTGGCCGCCTGCTCGAGTGCGCCCTGCCTGTTCCAGCTGTAGGTGCCAAGCGCCCGCAAGCGCGCCGTGGCGCCGTTGCTGACCTGGTTGGCCTGACCGGTGATGGTCACATTGGCCGAGTGGTAGCGGCGCAGCATCAGATAGCTGTTGGTGTGGCCGATTTCGAAACCAAGAACAGCCATGCGCAGGGCAAGGTCGAGGTCCGAGCCCAGGGCAAAGCTTTCGTCATAGGGCACGGCGCGCATCACGTCGGTGCGGTAAAGGCTTGCCGGGTGGGCGGTAATCTTGCCGGTGCCGCGCAGCAGGGTGGCTGCGGTCCGGTGCTTGCCGCCGTTGCGCTCGATGATGCCGGTGTGCTCGTCGAAGTCGATCCAGCCGCCATGGGAGCCATGGAGCATGCCATCGCCCTCGAACACCCGCAGGTGGTCGGCCAGTCGGTTGGGCAAGGCAATGTCGTCGTCATCGACGACGCAGATATACTTGCCTTTGGCAAGGCTCGTGATGATGTTGCGGGCGCCTGGGATGGAGGGCCGCTCGGTGACTTCGAGATGAAGCCGCTGCGGCCAGCGCAGCTTGCCCAGCGTTGCGCGCAAGGCATCGACCTCTTCGGGCGGTGACCCGTTGTCGACCACGACGATCTCGAAGTCCTCGTCGATCTGCCCGCGAAAACTATCGATCGCCTCGCGGATCATGCGGTCGCGGAACGGACGCGCGGTCGTGGCAACGGCCAGGGTCACCAGCGGCGCCGTGGCAATCACGGCGGGCGCCGCGATCTGGGCGAAGTTGGAGTGGCGGAAAGCCGTCGAGCGCAGGATGCTCTTGTCGGTTGAAGCGATCTTCTGGTTTTGCTGCCGCTGGCTCAGGACGCCCGTCGCCGCGTGTGAGGGCGGATGCCAGACGTGAAAGATATGGAGCCGGTTGCGGTCGGCCCACTGGATCTTGCCGCCGCCGCGCCGCACGCGCTCGGCAAAGTCGTTGTCCTCGTTGCCCCAACCGGTAAACCGTGAGTCGAAGCCCCCGATATCCTGCCAGGTCTTCTTGCTGAAAAACACCAGCCCGCCCTGCCCCCACTTGGCGCGCAGGCGGCCGAGCGGGTGCTCGCCTCGGGCGATCGCATCAGATGCGTCGGCCACGCTGAGCGACTGGTGAAGATCTGTTGCCTGGCAAACACCCAAGCCGAAGTCACCGGCTTTCAGTCCCTCGACCATCTTACCGAAGGCGTCAGCGCTGTCGGGCGAAATCAGGATGTCGGCGTCGGTCTTGGCCACAAGGTCATTGCTGGCCAGCAGCACGCCGGCATTGATCGCCTCGGCCAGGCTCCAGACCTTTGCCTCGAGCCGCACCAGCCGCACCATAGGATTCACGTTCGCGGGCAGGGCGATCGGCTCAGCCGAGCCAAAGTCTATGACGATGATCTCGTTGAGCAGCGGCGAGCCGAGCGCCACGAAGCTGCGCAGGCAGGCTTCGATCCGCTCCGCGGGCCAGTCGCGGACAGGCAAAATGAGAGTCAGCATGGTAAGGCTCTGAAAAGAGGGATCGGGCAATATTGGCATCGTGTTTACACCTATAAGGCCCGCTTCATGGTTAATGATCCTCTAAGAGCGCAGCGATGAACGTCTGCTTCGTTCCGGAAAACCAGCCAGCGCGGATCGGGCAGCGGCGAGCCGATATCGTGGTGATGACCGAAGATGGGGACACCACCACCGAGCGCATATCCTTCAGCGTTCCCAAGGACTTCTTCGTTCATGGCGACAGTCTTGCCACGGCTCTCGCCACCCTCTGCGGCAAGACATATCGGGGGATAC
>NZ_JCACKG010000167.1:0-4656 GCF_059505265.1 Myxacorys chilensis
AACTGTATGGGCGAGAAGCGGAGATTGCAGCATTATGGGTGGCGTTTGACAGAGTAGTAGGGAGTAAGGCAGTCCGTGAAATGATGCTGGTCTCTGGTTACGCTGGCATTGGCAAAACAGCCTTGGTACAGGAACTCTCTAAACCGATCACCGCAAAGCACGGCTATTTTATCTGGGGTAAATTTGACCAATTCCGGCGCAATATTCCCTACAGCGCGATCGTCGATGCCCTGCAAAAGTTGGTGCAGCAACTCTTGGGTGAACCCAATGAACAGGTGGAAGTATGGCGATCGCGTCTACTCACTGCTTTAGGAAACAATGGGCAAATCATCATTGATGTCATCCCCGAAGTTGAGTTCATTATTGGCAAGCAGCCACCTGTGCCCGAAGTTGGAGCAACAGAAGCACAGAATCGCTTCAATCTCACGTTTCAAAGGTTTGTGCGGGCGTTTTGTGCAAAACAGCATCCCCTGGTCATCTTTTTAGACGATCTACAGTGGATCGATTCTGCAACGTTGAAGTTAATTGAACTCATATTGCTTGACGAGCAAACTCAATCTCTGTTTTTGATCGGAGCCTACCGAGATAACGAACTGACTCCAACGCATCCGTTGGTCTTAACGCTAGAGAGCCTGCGAAAAGGGGGAGCAGTACTTCAGGAAATCATCCTGACCCCCTTAACACTGGAACCGTTGGGTCAACTGGTGGCTGAGACGTTACATCGCAATCCTAATACCGTTCGTCCCCTAGCCCAAGTTGTGTCACGTAAAACCGAGGGCAACCCTTTCTTTGTTGGTGAATTTTTAAAGCTGCTGTATGACGAAAATTTGTTGACCTTTGACCCCCCTCAATCCCCCCTCGGTAAGGGGGAAAGTGAAGGGGGGTGGCAATGGAACCTGGTTGAGATTGAAGCTAAAAATATTACGGATAATGTGGTGGAGCTGCTGCTGCGTCAGTTGCAGAAATTGCCGGAAGCAACACAGCAAGTTCTCTCCATCGCGGCTTGTGTTGGGTCTGAGTTTGATTTAGAAACGTTAGCCATCATTTGCGAAAAATCACCGAAAGCAATTTTCCAGGATCTACTTGCAGCAATACAAGCGGGATTAATTCAACCTCTGTCTGAATTGGATGAAGACTTGTTGGTTCAAGAGTATAAGTTTCTGCACGATCGCGTGCAGCAAGCGGCTTATGCCCTAATTGATGAGTCGTGCAAACAAGTGGTTCATCTCCAAATCGGTCGCAATTTACTCGATAAAACTTCACCAGAGCAACGATCCGATCGACTGTTTACTATTGTGGATCATCTCGATCAAGGAACGGAGCTTGTCACTGCTCAACCAGAACGAACTGAAATTGCCAGATTGAATTTAACGGCAGGTCAGAAAGCAAAGGCAGCAACGGCTTATGAAGCAGCTTTCAAATATTTCACTACAGGTCTTCAACTTCTCGATACAAAGAGTTGGCAGAGTGAGTATGACCTCACCTTAGCGCTGTATTCAGAAGCAGCAGAAGCGGCGTATCTCCAGGGTCGCTTTGATGAGATGGAACAGTTGGTAGAAGTGGTACTCGCTCGTGCCAAAACAGTGGTTGACAAAGTGCAGGTTTACGATAGCAGAATTCAAGGATATTTGTCACAGGGCAACCTGAAAGAAGCACTAAAAACTGGATCGGAAGCGTTAAAGCTCTTGGGAATAGATTTAATAGAAAATCCAAGTCAGGCAGATGTTCAAAGGGAATTGGAGTCAACGGCTACACTACTCGCTGAACGAGAAATCGAAAACTTGATTGATTTACCAGAGATGACTGCACTAGAACCGCTGGCAGCTATGTCAATCCTGGCGAGTATGAGGTCTGCTGCATTTATCAGGTCACCAGCACTATTCATGCTGATTATTTGCAAAGCGGTAAATTTATCAATTAACTACGGCAATGCTGTCTGGTCATCAGTGTTTTATGCTGGCTACGGGTTTGTTCTATGTGGAGTTGTTCAAGACATTAAATTCGGTTATAAGTTCGGCAAATTGGCTCTGGGTTTGGCAGAACGATTGAATACCAGAGGAAATGCTAGAACTTTAATGTTTTCGAATGTCCATATTATGCACTGGAAGGTGCATCTTAGGAACACAATACCCATGCTGGTTGATGCCTATCAAAATGGAGTGAAAACTGGAGATTTTGAAACTGCTGGTTATACTGCATATTACGTGTGCTATTACTCGTTTTTTGCTGGAGAAGAACTCGCCCAACTGAAACAAAAAACAGCAGTTTACAGCAAAGCGGTTGACCAAATTAGACGAGAAAGTCCCTCGAATTGGCTGGCAATATTGCAACAAACTATTCTTAATTTGCAAGATAGACCTGAGGATTCCAGCCGCTTACTTAGTAGGCTACATCATGAAGAGCAGGCATTATCACACGCTATTGCAGTTAAAGATGGAACTGCAATCCAAATACTCTATTTGCACAAAGTCATGTTGTGTTATCTATTTGGAGAACACCATCAAGCTGTACAGACTGCTATTTTGGCAAGGCAACATTTTGAAGAGGTAACAGCAATAACGGTTCTCCCTATATTCTGTTTCTATCATTCGCTGGCGCTTTTGAGCCTATCGCCTGAGGCTTCAAACTCTGAAAAAGCAGCTTGGCTAAACTGTATTAACGCCAACCAAGAAAAAATGCAGAAATGGGCAGAACACGCCCCAATGAATTATCTCCATAAATTTTATTTGGTTGAAGCAGAGAAAGCGCGAGTCTTAGGGCAATTTCTTGAGGCTGAGGAATTTTATGAACGGGCGATCGCAGGTGCTACTGAAAATGAGTATATCCAGGAAGAAGCATTAGCTTATGAATTAGCGGCTAAACATTATCTAGCGCGAGGTCGAGAGAAAATTGCTCAAACCTACATGAAAGAGGCGCACTATTGCTACGATCGCTGGGGCGCAACCGCTAAAGTTAAAGACTTAGAAACTCGCTATCCACAGTTCTTTTCCCAGTCGTATAGAGCCACTTCCGCATCAATTCCTATTACTACTGAAACTATCTCTAATCCCTTCCATACTACTTTCGATTTAGCAACAGTGATGAAAGCTTCACAGGCGATTTCTCGTGAAATTGAACTGAAGCAATTGCTGCGATCACTGATGCAAATTTTAATTGAGAATGCTGGCGCACAAACCGGATATTTGATTTTAGAAAACTCAGGAGAATGGTCGATTGAAGCGGCTTGTGAACTCAATGCCGATGAGAATGCTTGTGCGACTCAGGTGTTACAGTCTATTCCAGTTGCCGATCAATTGCCAGAATCAATCATTCAATATGTGATTCGGACTCTGAAGCCTGTCACCTTAAATGATGCGACTCGTGAAGGTGCTTTTATTAATGAGCCATACATTCAACAGAACCAGCCTCAATCTGTTTTCTGTTTGCCGCTGCTAAATCAAGCCAAGCTGGTCGGTGTATTGTATTTAGAAAATCGGTTAGCAGCTGGAGTATTTACACCAGAGCGATCGCAGGTCTTGCAGCTATTATCGACTCAAGCAGCGATCGCTATCGAAAATGCCAACCTTTACTCAGAACTACAGGCTAAGGAAAGCAAGATTACTCAGTTCCTTGAAGCGATTCCGGTGGGAATTGCGATCGTGGATGCGGCGGGTTGCCCTTACTATGCCAACCAATGCAGCAATCAACTCTTGGGCAAAGAAACTGATCCCTCCATAGCACCGGAGCAGCTCTCAGAGGCTTATCAGCTTTATGTAGCGGGAACGGATCAAATCTATCCAGCGGAGAGCTTGCCTAATGTGCGGGCATTAAAGGGCGAACGCATTAGGACTGAAGATATAGAAATTCGTCGAGATCATGCCACAATTTTACTTGAGGCACGGGGAACACCAGTTTTTGATCAACAGGGCAATATCGCTTATGCGATCGCTACCTTTCAGGACATTACAGAGCGCAAACAAGCCGAGAAACTCCTAGCCGACTACAACTGCACTTTAGAGCAACAGGTCGCAGAACGAACTGCTGCGTTACGACAAAGTGAAGCCAAGTTCCGAACTATCTTTGAAAACTCGCAGGTTGGCATCTACCGCACCCGCACCTGTGATGGATTAATTCTCGATGCCAATCAATGCTTTGCCAATCTGTTGGGCTTTGATTCACCAGAGGAGATCATTGGGCTGGAACACAGCATCGGCTATTTTGTAAATCCCAGCGATCGCCAATACGCCATTGAGGTGATGAAGCGGGATGGGGAAATGCGAAGCTTTGAAGTCCAGATGCGAAAACGAGATGGGACGCTATTTTGGGGCCTTTGTTCCTCTTACCTGAATGCAACTGATGACTACATTGAAGGGGTGGTTGCAGATATTAGCGATCGCAAACGAGCAGAAGCCGCTCTACAAATAAGTGAAGAACGACTGCGCTTGGCATTAACTGCGTCAAATCAAGGACTCTACGATCTCAATATCAAAACTGAAGAAGTTGTGGTTAGCCCAGGATACCCTTTAATGCTGGGCTACGATCCAGCAACATTTCACACGACCAAATCTAGTTGGATTGAGAGTTTGCATCCTGACGATAGAGAATCAGTGCTTGCAGTTTACCATGCTAGTCTTACTGGAGAAGTCCCCAGCTATCAAGCAGAGTATCGCCAGCGTA
>NZ_JCACKG010000168.1:0-4604 GCF_059505265.1 Myxacorys chilensis
AATCGCCTTTGGACTAGTCATTTAGACCCAAACAACATGTCTGAGACATTACCCGGTGAGCCAAGCTGATCAAGTCTTTGTGATTCAGCAAGGACAAATTGTAGAGCGGGGAACTCATGCTGAACTGATGGCGCAACAAGGCATTTACGCGAATCTCTATGCCCTGCAATTGGGCAGTGCAACTGCGGCTTAATCTCTCTAGAACAGACTTTTACAAGGATAGGTTGCTATGAATTCTGAAAAATCCCTCAACGCAAAGCTTGTGCCGTTCTACTTAGGAGAGCAACGAGACTCAGAAGGTCGAACAATTCAAGAGATCTGGGCATGGGATTTTGAAGCGCTGGAATGCATTCACGATTACATTCAGTGGTTATTTCCGTTATCTGAGAGGAGTGCTTTCAACACTAATGCACCGCTCGTTGATGAAGACGTGATTCAGGCATTTCAACATGATTCACGCCTCCGTCAAAATTTGCTGCGATCGCTCACGGTTATGCTTCGGTTTTATGGATTGCAACGCCAGGAACGCGATCGCGGAGAAGTAATGATCAGCAAATCAGAAGACTATGAAATTCGTAAACGCGAATGGATTTGTCTGCTTGACCACAATTATCTCCGCATTACTCGGATACTAAAGTGCCTCATGACGTTTGGGTTGGAGGCTGAAGCCCAAGCGGTGTATGAATGCTTGCAGCAGATCTACAAAGAGAATCGCGATCAGATTGGAGGTGAAACGTTTCGGTATTGGACAGATGCAGTTAAAACCAATGCGGCAGCGTAGATACTGTTGAAGAAATAGTTTATTGAATTAGGGAATCTCCAACTCGTTCATTACTTCATTCTTTCAGATACAAAAGAAGCCGTTGTGGTTTGTCAAATCGCAGGTTAGCTGAGTATCTGCAAGCCCTTATGCTGTAAGTCGTGCTCAATTTGCTGCATGTCTTCGAGCGTTTCACCAGCCGTAATGCCGTAAATTTCAGTGTAGATTTTGCCGTATTTAACTCTTTCTAATGCAGACAAGATAGTAAAATCTTTGCGATCGAGATAGGGTTTGAGCCTGACCAACACAGAGTCTAATGCTCCATCCATTCGGTAGTCGGTGGAATACTTCGCCACTGCTTTGTTTAATCCCAACAAAGTATGACGCTGTAAACAAAGCGGAGTTGAACCATTGACCCGGAAATTAGCATCGATCGCATAAAGCCCTCCGTCTCGGTCTTCTAGCACGTCAAACCCAATGACGCCAAAGTAGCCCTGCTGATGAGCATAGTGAGCGATCGCGGCGATCATCTCAAAAAACTTGCTCATATCCGTGTCATTGTAATGAATCAGCCCACCTAAATAGTTGCCTTCTGCATCGACGAGTTGACCTGTTGTGCCGATCAGCGTCACTTCTCCTGCTTTGTTGACGTAGAACTGGACGCAGTGGTTTTGCACTGCATTCTTGATGAATTCTGAAACCACAATCATCCTGACTGATTCAATCTCAAGATATTTTCTCAGTTCTTCTAGACAGTAGTTGAGGTCACTGGCGTTTCTGATGATGTAAGTGCCCTCTCCGGAGAGTCCGTGCGATGTTTTGATCAAATAAGGAAAATTTTGGGGTAGCGGAATGTCTGTGATGTTCGTTTGGCGCAAATCGTAGCTTTTATAGTCTGGGCACTGTACTCCTAGTTCGGATAGCGTGACTTTGCTCAGCAGATGATAGTGAACGTCTGGATCAACAGCGTGTTTCTCAGGCTTGAGATGATCAAACGGAAATAGGGTAATGATTTGATCAATTCCGTTGCTGTCTAAACTGCCGAAAGAATTGCTCTGGCTGAGTTCATCGAGATACTTTGAGCAGTGAAACAGTTTTAGATTGGCATCGCGGAAGCCAAAATGCTCTCGCCAATAGTCAAGTAACACAGCTTGCACGGGAGAAATCACGATGCCTGGTAAACCATTGCCCAACACGGCTAAATTTTTCCAGGATTCTTTTTGACAAATCTTGTCGAATGATGTTTTGGTCGCTTCACTGCTGCCATCTTGGATGAAGTAGTGGTTTGTGTTGGGGTAGGCTGCCCAACCTGCGGTTGCTGGGTAGTTTAGGAGGAAGGCATAATGAGCATCTGTTGTGTCTTGAGCAAACAGATCCGAAAACGAGGTTCCTTGAAAATATGGAAAAGCAGATATCGGGTTCATATGGAGAGGTGAAGCGATCGCTAGCAACCAGTTACTCAGGAAACATAGTGACGAATAGCGCCATGATGCCAAGTGATGTTGCTTCTTCCATCGCTCTAATGGCAGGAATTGAGGAGAGTGATTGCTTTGCAAGATCCGCAGGATTGCAACTAAAGATAGAACTTAGCCTTCTTAAGTAAATTCCGCCAATGGCTCTGACAACTACATGCGCCAAACGCTGATCTAGCGAGAGTGTAGAAATATTGGGAGGGTAGAAACCGCATCTTTCTTGTATCCGTCAAATGAGGACTTGTCGGTTTAGTCAGTAATTGTTCTGAAAAAATTAAAAAAGCTCGAACATTAAGAACAGATCAATGTTGATCAAGAACAGATCGATGTTGATCAAGAACAAATCAACGTTGATCAAGAACAGATCAATGTACTTTGATAACATAAATAAAAGTGTTAGTTCTTACCGGATAAACATAGGTTATTAGTGCATGTTGATTTGTTCTTAAAGCGATCGCTTTAAGAACAAAACTACGTTGATCAAGAACAAAACTTGTAAGCGTGTAAAGTGATGGATCAGGTTTTGTAACGTATCGACATGCAGATAGAACGATCGTTGTTCTCTTCTTTCAGTAATGCGGCTTCAATTGCTCAATTGCAGGCTCAATTCTTAAATCTGCTTGACTCGATTGCTTAAATTCGATACGCTCACAAACTAAGTTGCCTTGCTTTTTGCCAGGTCAACTACACAACTCCCAAAGGCTGTTGCCTTAATCGCCGCTCAAAGTTGCTACCAACAACTCTGAACGGCTAACCCCCAATACTGTTCGAGGCAGTACGGGAGGCTAACACGGGATCATAGCATCCCCGAAGCCACCCTGTTTTACGCTGCACGCGGGGTGGCTTCAGTTTTTGGGATTTCTTCCCATGCATAACAGGAGAAATCTCAACGATGAATTACAACAATTTGCGCGGCTTGCTCTCGAAGGAGGATCATCTTGCTTTTGAGGGTGAGAAGATTCGGTTGCTTGCCATTGGATCACGAGAAGGCGTGATCGAAACGATTCACACGTTGCACAGTCTCGGTTATGCCGAAGCCGGGATGTGGAGTCCGTTACTTCCTGCCCCGACTGAAGGCGAGGTGATGAGTATTTTGACGAGGCAGCGGTTCCTCTAGAGTTGCGCTCTGCGCTAATCGGCTTAGAGGCGCGATCATGGATAGGCAGCAGTCATTGTTGCCTATCCAACTTGCTTGGAGCAGGGATGATCAAGATTTGCTGGAGGACGAGAAACGCGCTTCATGAACGGGGCTACGATTCGAGCAGTCGATCTGTATAACATGCCGCACAGGGATGTTATACAGATCGACTGCTCGAATCACCCAGTTTGGGACGTTATGCAGAGCTCAGTCTGCCTAAGATCCTATTTTGGGGTGTTATGCAGACTGAGATCTGTATAACATGTTGATATGAAGTGTTATACGGCTCGTGATCTGACTAAAATCCCAATTCAGGGGAGGTAGACAGAATAGGAAGGGTTAGATCTATCTAAATAATAGTTGGGTCGCTGCGAGAATGATATGACAGGACACGATCCACGGCGGGTGAAATTGAGAGCGCTCCTTTCGCGTAGCAATGCCGTTAGTTTAATGAGCGATACCAAATGGAAAAAGGTGGTAGAGCTGTTACTGACCTGGAAACGAAGGGTTCGGATAAAACTCATTAGCGACTCAGCGGTGAGTCAATGGGGTTCTATCGTTGCGGGTATTCCAGATACATATATTGAGCTCCCCTCTGTTGGTCCTATTCTGACTCTTGAGGTCGAATGGCTTGAGATTGACCCGGCAACCCCGACTTATGGTGCTAGTGTCCATGCGATCACGATGGGCGAAATCGTCGCGGCGTTAGAAGCATTGAACGCTATGGTGACTATTGAGGATGGAGCGATACGAGTTTGGGGACATCGCATTTGCTAACGGAGATGGCGTCCCAACAAGTGCGAAGCTGATTGGGTGGGATGCAAAGATTTCGGCAACCGCTGACCCAAACCGTTAGCTTGCTTCGTCCTGGATTGGGGCTATACAGAGAGATTATCGGTCAGGTGCGAATGTTAAGCTTGACCTAGACACACTAGGAGAGCGATCGCTGTGACTTCTATCAGGATTGACCTTTCAGATAGCCAGTTTGAAAAGCTACAAACTTTGGCGGCAGTGCATGGAATTGCGCTCGAAGTTCTATTGAAGGCAAGCTTAGAGGATTGGCTCAATTCCCAAAAGAGCGAGTTTATTGATGCCGCCAGTCATGTGTTGACAAAAAATGCTGAGTTGTATAAGCGTTTAGCATGATGCGTTTTCTAACATTAATTGAGGTGTTAGAACTAACTTAAGTTGCTAGTTAGAAGCGGCAGGGGAAGCAAAGCAAATAAAATCTCTT
>NZ_JCACKG010000169.1:0-4589 GCF_059505265.1 Myxacorys chilensis
TGCGATCTGCCCGAGAGGGTCGTCATACTCGCCCATCTGCTCCGGGCTCAGCGCGGGGCGCGTCTGTCCCTCCACGCGACGACGGATGCCCTCGATTTGCTGAGGCGTGAGCCCCGACCAACCCGGCTGTTTGGCCTCCTCCTCCACGATCAGGCGGTCAATGGCGCCACTCATCACGTCCTCGGCCGTGCCGGCGGGAAATTCCACGATGACACCATTCGGCAGCTGCGCCTGGATTGGCGCTGCGGGCGCCCCACTGGCAGCAGGCTGCCCCGCCTCGCGCGCCTGCGCGCCCCTGGCCATCTGCGCGAGGCGCTGGGCGGCGGCTGTATCACCAGCGGCGTGAGCGTTGCGAAGGGCCTGCATGATCTGTTCATAGGAGGCGTGGGGGCCTTCGACCGTGCTGGCGGCGCGGGCCTCGGGTGTCAGCCCGCCCGGCACGGGTGCTGCGGCCCCTGTGGCGGGTGGCCTTGCCCCCTGCGGCGGAAACCGTCCCTCGGCTTCCATCTGCGCCAGAAGAGCATCCAGCAAGGGCGTCTCAGATGCCGCGGGGGGCTGGCTGTGGCTCTGCCGCTCCGCTTCCAGGGGAGGCGATGCCGAGGCGCGCAGGGCACTCGGCCGAGCCGCCGCTGGGCCGTGACGACGCGAGAAGGCGTCGGCAATGGCAGGTTTCGGGGGCATGACGCCCGTGCGCTGGCGCTCCCGCGCTAGAAGTTGGTCCAGTAGGTCGCCCATGGCGCGCTCCTCTGATCGGGGTTGGATGGTTCTTCTTTTGGGGCGAAGGGTTGAAGGCTGGCGCGGCCACTCATCCGATCAGCGCCTCGATCCGGCGCGTCTCGCGCACAATCTCGGCCAACGCCTTGCGCTCCTCCACCCAAAGCCGGGAGCGCATCCCGTGGCGCCAACTCGGGTGCTTCGGTCCGGCGGGATGGCCGCCGCCTGCGCCGTGGAAACGGCAGACGCGCCAGCCTGTAACTGCCGGTGCTTGGCAGGGCTGACCCGTCCTTTTGGAATTGGCCATGCAGCGAGGCGCCGCATTCGGTCGGTCCATGGGGTTGTCGTCACTTCCCATCCTTGGCCCCCCTCCCCCCGTGGTGGACGTCGCCCACGACGGCCTGTCCGCCCGGGTGCACATGGACGTGCTCCACCGTGACCTTCTGCTTGCCCCCGTCCCGATGCTTCCGGAGCGCCTCCATCTGCGCCGTGTAGGTGCGGGCGAGCTTGTTGTAGGCGGTGGTGTGGGCCTCGAGCTGCGGGAGTAGCTCCGCCCCGGCCATCCGGCGGGCGGCGCGTACCATGGCCACATGCGTGGCCGCCATCTGCACCGCGAGCATGCGCTCCACGATGTCGCGGGGCGCGAGGTCGCGCACGGCGGAGACCATGAAACCGCGGTGGTCGCGGACGCCGTTCCCCTCTCCCCCCTCGTCCGTTCGGACGACAGTGAGGCAGTGGGCCAGCAGATTGCTCGCCTGCGCCGGGTCCTTGGTGTGGAACAGGCTGCAGAGGATGTCGTCACGGGACAGGCGCACCTTCTGCACGCCCGGCGTGGTGTCATCGAAGGTGATGCCCAGGCTTGACGTATCCGGCTTCGCTGCGGCCTTGACCTTGCCCGATGGCGCAGGAGGCGTGGTGGCCAGCTGCGGAGGCGTCATGGCCTCTGCCGTGGTCGTCGCCTCCTCGGCCGAGGTCACGGGGGAAAGGTCGTTCATGCCGCTCTCCATTCAGTGGCGGGGGCCCAAAGGCCGCTGGGAAGTTGCACGAGATGCCTCTCGGGGCGCCTGAGCCGCCGGTCGAGACACCACAGGGGGATGAAGTCGGGGCCGAACTGTCCGCGGCGGACGACGCCGCCGTCGCGGAAGTATGCGGCCTGATCGGTCAGGAGCCGGGGTGCCCCGGTGAGAGCGACTCCCCGCAGCGGCGCGCCTCGAAACGGATGCCGAGCGCGCACGCCGAACAACTCCACCTCGTCCCAGCCCAGCGCCGCCGCATGGTCAGCTAGGCCCGAGGCGCACCACCAGAGCGCGACGTCGTAAGCCCGCCAGTAAGCCGCGCCGCGATGCCGATCAGGGACGCGGGCGAGGAGGGCCGCCCATGCCTCAGAGGCGGCCGTCGGGTGCGCGCGGGACAGGAGGCCCTGCATGGTCATGCCCCCTGTCCCCCTGGTAGATCTGTATATGTCCGGTTTGTTAGGACAGGCGGGTGCTCCGAAAGCTCCAGAACGTCCGGTTTGTTAGGACAGGCGGCCCCAGCTGCAGCCATCGCGCGGGACTGAACGTCCGGTTTGTTAGGACAGGCTGTCCGGTTCCTTAGGACAGGCTTCTGCTTTGCGGACCGTGATGCCTTGCCCTTCTGGACGGGGAAGTCGTGGCCCGGCTTCCAAGCCAAGAACTCCCTCGTTGGCGCATGGTTGTTCTGGGCGGGCAGCTCGGTGAGGCGCCAGAGAGTCGCCTTGCCCTCCCCTTCGACCCCTAGGCTGCCGATCTGCGTGGCCACGATGAAGCCGCGGGCCTGCAGCAGGTAGAAGGCAGCGCGGACGGTGTCCTTGTGGACGTTGAACTCCGCCGCTGCATCCCGGACGCTCAGGAAGGCTTCGCCGTTCTTGGCCCCGTCGTACCCGGCGAAGCGGCGCAGGCGCCAGTAAAGGCACTGGGCAAGCGGCGTCAGGGTCCGAAACGCCAAGCAGTCCACCGTCTGATGAACCATTGGCGTGAACTGCGACATCTTCGTCGACCGGCCCGAGCTGTTCGCCTTGCCTCTCGCCATTACGTGGCCCTCCCGATGAACCGCTGGAGGGTGGCGCGCTCCTCCATCTCGTCCTGAGTGGCCCGACGCCGCTTTATCCGGCCGACCTGATAAGCGGATGCGACCGGGACGAACCTCGCCCTGGTCGCATCCGCCATCGTCTGCTTGAGGGCGGCACGGGCGGTCATCCGGTCACCTCGCGGATGGCGCGGGACAGATCGGGGACCATCTCGAGCCGCACGGCCACGCCCTGCTTGCCAGGGCGCATCTGGCCGTCGTCACCGACGAACCAGACCCGGATGTTGAGCAGCTGCAGGCCCTTGAACTCGTCCACGGAGACGAGGACCTCCTCGCGGCTGTTCTTCGGAATGGTGACCATGCGAGGGGCGAAGATGACGGGCGCGCTCATGCCGCTCGCTCCTCGGCATGGACCTGCTTCTCCGCCGCGTGCAGCGCCTTGTGATGCGTCCGACAGAGCCAGCGCACGTCGAGAGCGTTGCGATGGTCCGGGTGGTGTGCCTCGGTCTCCGCGGCCCCGCAGACCTCGCAGGGCTGCTTGGCGACGAGCCCCCGGTTGAGTGCGCTGCGCAGGGCGGCGTGCGCCCAGACCTTGAGCTGGTTGCGCTCGCGCCAGGCGGCCTGCCGGCGGTGCTTGAGCGGGCGCGGGGCGGGGGTGGTCGAGTCGGTCATTGGCGAGCCTCCCCGTAGGCCAGAGCCGCAAGAAGGTGCGCCGCGGTCTCGCTCAAGGCGAAGCGCCGCTGCAGGCGACGCACGCGGAGAAGATCGGCAGCATGTGCCCAGCGCGTCGGCTCGAGGGCGGTAATGTGGAGCAAGGTGGCAGTCCTTTGTTGAAGGACCGGCCCGAATGTGCTACCTGTTCCGTGCGACCAGACAGATAGACACCCGCGAGGCCAGTCCGGCTTTGCGGGTGTTCTGTTAGGCGGCAACGGGCTCGCGCTGGGCCTCGGCCCGGGCGTCGTGCTCTTCGACTTCCGCCTCGAGCCAGCGGGTCATCCCACCGATGTGAACCGGAGCCGGGAACTTGCCCTGCGCGACCCATCGCCAGACCGAGGACGGGTGGCACTCATAGCGGGCCGCGACCGAGTGGACGGACAGGTACTTGCGAGGTTGGCTGGACATTGCGCCCTCCGCAGCGTTGCAGATAGGCGGAACCTGCTCCAATCGGAAGCAGATCGCATGTTGGCCAATGAGAGATTATTCTGCTGAACTGGTGGCTAATCTCAGCTTTATCCAACACACTGCGGTTCGCAGCTGAACTTGCTCAGGGAGGCGCGTATGTGGTGGCTATAACTCAGGGAAAGAGCTTCTGCATGATCTCATCGATATGGGCGCGGTGTCGCCTGGCGGCGGCCATCTCTGTAACCTGCTGACGGAAACCTGCAAAGTCTGGATGCACGAACAGGTTCTTGATCTCGCTGTACGCAGTCTCGCGTCCGCACCAAGTTAGAGCTTCAGCAACAGCATCGCAGGCGCTCGCCTCCTTGCTTTCGTCGTTTCTTGTGAGCAAGAGACCGAAGTTCTGTTCTACCTGCTTTGCCAAGCTCCACAGCATCTCTCGTTCTGGCCACTTTGGCTGAGGAGGTGTCCCCCTCCGCTTTGGTCGCGCTCGTCCACCTAGTACTTCGCTTATGAAACCCGCAAAGGGTTCATGAATGTAAGCTTTCGCGTCGAAGCTGCTGCGGGCCAGCAGTGCACAAAGGTCGTAAACTTCCGGCACCTCCCAAGCTTTCTCCACAAGCTTTGCCGCGAGATATTCTGATCCGGTGAAGATCGGCCGGCCGGAGGCATCCGACTCATATTCGAACCCTTCGGTTTCCATCAGAAGT
>NZ_JCACKG010000170.1:0-4576 GCF_059505265.1 Myxacorys chilensis
AGTCTGGGATGGGCAATGCAATCGTCGATTGGGCCAATATGATTGTCGCTCAACATGCGGCAACTGCAAACCGTCCGGCGGTTAATTGAAACGGTGAATGCCCAACTGAGTGAACGCTTTCACTTTGAGCGCATTCGCGCTCGTGACCTCTGGCATTTGACCAGTCGCATCAATCGTAAGATTCTGGCGCATACGCTGTGCTGTTGGTTGAATCGGCAACTCGGTCGCTCGTTGCTCCAATTTGACGGATTAGTGGCGGACTAAATGCTGATTCATTGGTTGTGTCGCAAAAATGATAAGGTGGGGAAGCTCAATTTTCTCTGACCTCATTCTAAATGGCATTCCAATCTCTGTTTAAGTGGCGGCATTTTCTGCCAGAGATCATCGTGCTAAATATCCGGTGGGACTGCCGCTATGGGTTGAGTTACCGGAATTTAGAGGAAATGATGGCGGAGCGAGGAGTCGAGGTGGATCATTCCACCATTCATTGATGGGTGTTGAGCTACGCCCCAGAACTGGACAAACGACTGCGCCCGCACTTGAATCCCACGAATGATTCCTGGAGAGTGGACGAGACGTATGTTGAAGTCAAAGGGGTATGGAAATATTTGTATCGAGCCGTGGATTCAGCAGGCAATACGCTGGACTTCATGCCCAGTGCAAAGCGGGATGGGAAAGCCGCTGCGCGATTCTTTCGTAAAGTGCTGAAAGCGGAACACACTCAAACACCACGAGTGAGTCGCGATGCGAGCTGCGAAGCACTCACAGTGGACAAGAATGCTGCCTATCCAGTGGCAATTGAGGCACTGAAAGTGGATAAAACGCTAGAAGAAACGACGAAGTTACGTCAGAGCAAGTACATGAATAATGTGATTGAGCAGGATCACCGCAACATCAAGCGACTGACAAAACCAATGATGGGATTTGGCTCATTCAACAGTGCGAGACGAACCTTGAGCGGGATTGAAGCGATGAGTATGATTTGCAAAGGACAAGTGAAAGGAATTAGTAAAGGAGATAGTGTGTCTCAAGTAAAATTTATCGAAGAACTCTTTGGAATTAGTGCTTAATGAAACGCGAACGAGATACTTCGTTTGTCACTAAAAAGTATTTGCGACACAACCCCATTGATCCAGACTATGCAATGTATCGCTGCAAGGCGTGCTATCGCACCTGCAATGAACGCACTGGCACCCCTTTTAATTTCATTGAAGTGCCCACTGATATCGTGTTCCAAGTACTGCTGTGTCGGTTGCGCTACAAGCTGAGCTTTCGAGACATTGCCGAATTCTTCCTGCTGCGTGGCTTTGAGTTCACGCATGAAACGGTACGGGATTGGGAAGAGCGCTTTGCTTCCATCTTTGCCCAGCAGTTGAGAGCAAAACGCAAAGGCAAAGTGGGCAAGATCTGGTTTGTGGACGAGACGTACATTCGAGTCAAAGGCAGGTGGTGTTATCTGTACCGTGCGATCGATGAGGATGGGAACTTGGTGGATGTGAGGTTGAGCGAAAAGCGGGACATGGAGGCGGTAAAAGCCTTCTTTGCTGGGGCTCATGAGATAGCAGAACAACCGTCGCAAAGAGTGGTGACAGATGGATTGGCTTCGTATCCCAGGGCAATTGATGAAGAATTGGGAACGGATGTTGAGCATGAAGTGAGAGGGTGTTTAGGAAATCCGATCGAACAGAGTCATCGAGGGATCAAGCAACGTTACTATCCAATGCTAGGATTTGGAGCGATTGAGAGTGCGAAACGATTTTGTCAAACATTTGATGAAGTAAAGCAGTTTTTGCGATCGAGAGCAAGAATGACAGAATTGGTGTCTTTATCGAAGCAACAAGAACACTTTATCGAACGAGTAAATGAATTGCAAAAGTTATTTCAAGCCATTTAGTGAAAAATGAGAAAGAGAGTGTTTGCAATGATGAAAAGTTGCAAAAAAGCCACGATTTGAGTACTCAGATCTGACAGTTTCCCCAGCGATTGATTGTAGAATGTGTTCGCTTCGCGAAGCTCCGTAGGACACCACTTCGACGCCTCGCTCTTGCATCATCTCCTCTAAGTCCCGATAAGATAAGGCCTAACGACAATACCAGCGCACATTCAGCACGATGATTTCCGGCAAGAAGTGCCGCCACTTAAACAGGGATTGGCATGCCATTTAGCTTGAGGTCAGAGAATATCAAACCTCCTTACCCTACCATTTTTGCGACACAACCGCTAATCTTACAACTCAAATAAGCTTGCTATATCATACTGCTTGACCGAACTCGTAGCGGTTGATGAACAATCCAATCACCACATCATACAGCCAAGTGGACTTAGAAAAGCAGATCGTTTTTCGAGCCAAGCGTTTGATCCGAGTGCGTCGGGGACGGCACATCTATGCGACGAACTTGCTGATTAAGTATGATGGGTTAGGCGAAGGAGAAGCGATGAAGTTGACGCGGCATCACGACAGACGCAGCTTTAAGCGCTACACCAACAAGAAGGAGATCTATGCTGCACAAATTGCTATCCTACGAGCGGAGCGGTCAGCTATGAAATCACATGAGTCATGATGTTACAAAAACTGCTGTTTGCATCTCCGATTTTGATTCTCAATGTGATCGCAGCGCTGGCTGCTCGCGCTTCGGCACAGGCTGTGCAACCTAGCGTAACCCAAGCCCCTGACTTTAAAATCCCGCCTCAAGATATTCCACAAACACGTCCACCCCAGTCTGAACCGCCGCAAACCCCGATCGAACTGCCTCCAGTCGAGCAATTGCTTCCACGGCTTAAAACGCCCCCAGCGCCCCAAGAACTACCAAGCGGCGTTCCTGATACCATCTTTGTCCGACGCTTTGAGATCGTCGGCAGCAGCGTTTTCAGCGCTAAAGAATTGGCTGAAATTACACAACCGTTCACCAACCGAAATGTCACCTTTGCAGAATTACTCCAGGTACGATCGCTAATCACCCAATACTACATCGATCGTAAATACATCACCTCGGCTGCCATTCTTCCCCCTCAAACTTTAACCAATGGTGTTGTTAGAATTCAGATCATCGAAGGGTCGGTTGAAGAAATTAATGTCGTTGGCACTCGCCGACTGAATCCAAATTACCTTCGCAGTCGCGTTGCCTTAGGCACTCAAACACCCTTAAACGTTGATCGCTTACTCGACCAACTGCGAGTCTTACAGCTTGACCCGCTGCTGCAATCAATTTCAGCAGATCTACAAGCCGGAACGCGACCGGGAACAAGCGTTCTGCAAGTGACGATTTCAGAAGCGAAAACGCTATTGATTACGCCGTCGATTGATAACGTTCGATCGCCGAGTGTTGGAACCGTACGCCGTCAGGTCGAAGTTTCACAAGCGAATCTGCTTGGGTTGGGCGATGGCTTACGGGTGGGTTACACCAATACTGATGGCAGTAACGGTATTGATGTGAGCTACACCGTTCCGCTCAATTCACGCAACGGTAGCTTGCGGCTTGCTTATGGCAGTAATCGCAGTACAATCATCGAACCGCCGTTTGACATTTTGGATATTAAGGCGCGATCTCGCTACTACGAGCTGACTTACCGACAACCGATTGTGCAACATCCAACTCAGGAAATTGCCCTGGGTTTGACCTTCACTCGACAAGAAAGCGAGACCGAACTCGGCATCGGCAATATTGGACCGTCTCCGCTCTCACCAGGTGCAGATGAGCAGGGACGCACGCGCATTTCAGTCTTGAGATTCTTCCAAGACTATGTGCAACGCAGCGATCGACAAGTGATTGCTGCACGGTCTCAATTTAGCTTTGGTTTAGGACTGTTTAATGCAACCCAAAATGAAGCGCCACCGGATAGCAACTTCTTTGCCTGGCGCGGTCAAGCACAATGGACTCGATTGCTCGATCGCGATACTCTCTTACTGGTGCGTGGGAATGTGCAATTGAGCGATCGTGCCTTAGTGCCATTAGAACAGTTCGGAATTGGGGGAGTAGAAACGGTGCGCGGCTACCGTCAAGATGCCTTACTAACTGATAGTGGCTTATTGTTTTCGACCGAGTTGCGCTTGCCGATTCTGAGAACTAGGCGTGGTATTGGAGTTGTACAGCTAACACCGTTTGTGGATGTAGGCACGGGTTGGAACCAAGGAAAGGCTGCGCTTGACCCCAATACATTAGTCGGAGCAGGACTTGGATTACTGTGGCGACAAGGTGACAATTTTTCTGCCCGCTTGGATTGGGGCCTTCCGTTAATTGGCATCGACACGAACAAACGAACTCTACAAGAAAAGGGAATATATTTCTCGATTCAATACAGTGCTTTGTTCTAGCTAATATTGAGCTGCAATTGCTGCAACTTGTATTGCCACAACGACGGGATGCAATCAGCTAGAAGTGAGCTGGTGCGGTCATGCATCAATTGATCTTTCCAGATTTGGAAAGGGAGCAGATAGTTTCATTATGATGCAAGATCACCAAAAGCTTGGAAGTTCTCTATAGAACCTATTTGACATCTTCTAGAATAAGAATTAGGTGCTCTAACTTACCTAATTGAGAGGCCATGGCCTATTCCAGCGACCTCACTGATGCAGAAT
>NZ_JCACKG010000171.1:0-4406 GCF_059505265.1 Myxacorys chilensis
AATCTAGCCGAGTTATAGGGTCTTTCATCCCTTGACTCTAGCGATTTTTCCTTTGCTTCGAGTGCCCTTCTCTCCTCGCTCTGCGTAAGTCCTATATTTGGCAGCTGAACGACTCGCGCAATTGCAAAGACTTGGGTTTTGGAATCAACCGAGCCCAGTGATGCCGTGGGAGTTTCGGCGAGGGAATGGGGGACAAAAGCCACCATCCTCGACACAAAAGCCGAAGCCAGCAGCACAACAATTTCCAGCGTGCGTCAATTCGGATTGTGACTGCTCTGACTTTGGGAGCAGAGCGCAGGTCGATGCCGTATTTCGGGCCTATCCTGGCGACCCCTTCCGTCTCGATGGGGATCGCGATGGAGTCCCCTGTGAAAGCCTCTAAGATGAAGCATTGCCCTGGCGCACTTTTCTCACACGACTATCTTGGGTTCGCTATCTGGCTCCGAAGCGATCATAGGCAATGGCTGTACGGTGAATCAAATGGTCTGTGAGAGATGATCGCATTTCTGCTTGTTGGAGTAGCAACCCATACTGATACTGCTTGAGCAAATAAACGAAGCTTTGCTGGGCCTGTGTCCTGATTGAGGCAGAGACCCAGTTTCTCGCACTATCAACAGGCAGAAGCCAGGGTTTCCTTTTTTTACGCTCTGGCAACAGCAGTGCTTGGGAAGCCATGACAAGGAATAACAACTGTTCTGTTGCGGCAATGCTGGTATGGATTGATGTCGCTCCGATCTCGATAGTGCATCGTTAGAGCTTCCAAGGTTCTTTTTGCCGATCGCCCAACCATACCTCAAGGCAGAGCAGCGCAAAGAAAATCACTGCAATCAAGGGACGATCGCTCGCATTAGCGAACCCAGCATCACGAGCAAGATCAGCCGCATCGAGAATAGTTTCAGCGTCAGGCACAAGCATCGTTACCTGAGTTTGCAAGTTAGCTCTTAGTTTCAGAACATGCATTTCTGAGGCGGCTTCTCCCACTGAGCGGTTCGACTCCAAATCAAAGTAAGATCTTTCTTGTCCAGCTTTGACTGACTCAACTGAGGCTTATCCTGTGAAATCCGAAAACAATGTCCCCATTGAACATCAGAACGTTCCAGCAGATCATCAGGGGCTGCATAGCTTTCTGTACGGTTCTGATGATGAGCATTGTTCAATCCCTTCACCAACAGCCCCGGTAAATGATGAATCCGAAGTGGTGCCAGTAGAAACTTGGCGATCGCTGATCAACAGGATCAAGGTTGCTGGGGTATATGCCGTTTTAGATGCCGATTGCCAGACCCAGTACATTGGCTATTCACGGGATGTGCAGCAGTCTTTGGAGGGACACATCGCCCAAAATGGGGTTGAAGTCTGCGCATTTATACGAGTTCAGACGTTTAAGGTTCCGAAGCGCCAGGCGATGGAAGCCCTGCAAAATGAGTGGATTGCCGCGCTGGATCAGATTCCGCCTGGGAATCAAGAGGGACAAGGAACATGGGCAAGGACAGTTGGCGAGGCATCTCGAGCAACTCAGTCAGCCTTTGAGCGGAATGCTTACGAGGACAAAAAGCTCAAGTTACGCAAGGCAATGGCAGATACGACCCTCGTCCATGAATTAGAGAAGGGCGAGACGCTGGATGATGCAGAGGCTGAGCGTCGGCGGAACTTAGAAACAGCGATTGAGAATGATGATTGGAGCGCAGTGGTTGAGTCTTAAAAGTTCTGGTAGCGGCTAGACATGGTGATGCTCCGAAGGATCGCCCATCAAACCGAAATACACCTGGAGCCGCTTCTAACTGGAGGCGGTTTTCTATTGGCGAAATGCAGAAGGCAAGAGTTCCATTGCTCTATCTACAGTCCCAATCCTCAAAGATTGCATTGAACCAGGTGTGTGAGACCTGCTATATAAAGACTCTCGGTTATTTAATAGGGCTTCTCACACACTATGGTCATACATTAAGGTATACCCAGTCTAAGTAGCGACTGAAATGGCTTATTGCAAAAGCTTCATGAAAATCTACTTCTACTTTGGGGTAGTAGGGGTCGCAGGTTCAAATCCTGTCGCTCCGATTGATAAAACCTCCTCTAGCAGGGGGTTTTGTCGTTTCTAGGCAAGGTTTTCAAAAATGCCCAATTCTCAATAGGAACCCCATAAAGCCTCACTTCAGCTAGGAGAAATTCAGATATTGGTATGAAACTGGTATGCGATACCAATCGCTTCGAGTTCTGAGAGAAGAACATATACCAATGCCAAAGATCGAGAACTTTAAAGGGAATTTGCGACTGAGACAGGGCAAACGCATCTTACCTGAACAATTACGAAGACGAGAAAGGCAGCAGATGATAGCCCTTCGAACAAGCTCTTTCATGCTACAACAATCAATACAGCTCTACTGACTAAACTTCTTTGATTAAGCGCAAGTTTGATCAAGGAAGTTTAAGCAATAGAAACCTGCCAAGCGAGCTTGTTATTCCTTAAACCGTTCCTTCACTGCTTTTTTAATCTCTTTAAACGTTGGATCTGGAAAAGTTGCTTCTTCTTTGCTATCTGTACCATCAAGGTTATATTTTCCGTACATAACTCCCAAAGGAAAGTACAAATTTTCTCCTTCTGTTCCAGCAGCACCTTTTTTGAGAAACAGCAAGTACTTTTTTCCCGGTTCCATAGGCGAGTACTCATCTAAGACTCGGACGACCATACGACCGTTCTGTTGAACCATGGCTGCTTGTTGTCCGACTCGAATCGTTTTGAGTACTGGATCTCCTTTGAAAACTTTTGTAGCCTTGAACGGAACTTCACTGATTGCTTGATGAACAAACCCTTCAAAATCTTTGATGAGGATTGCAGGTACGTCTGTGACGGATTTATCAGTTTTGCCAATGACGATGATATCGGCTCTTGCAATTAAGTCCTCAAGTCCTGAGATTGGCATTATGGAACCAAAGCTTCGACTAACAGGCTTTCCATTAATAGATTCTTGAGGATGGGTGGCGAGAGAACTGGAAATAGTGGACTCCGGAACAACGCTCGTTTTTACTTCTGAAGTCGAGGACTTGGTATGTAAATGAAGAGCTAAACCTGTTGAACCAATCAATACAGGCAAAGCCGCCAATAAAAGCGCTAAGTGTCTTCTCATGTTCTAATACCCCCATTTTCCTCGAAGATTATCTTTGTCATACTGTTGAGTGCCCAAGGTTTGTTGACCTTGACGCATAACCGCCGCTGCTGTGCCCTGTGTCACATGATCCATTGATACGGCGTGTCTTTTCGAGTGTTCATTAAGGGAAGATCCACTCATCTCCAATGCGTACAGACCGATGAAACTCAAACCGGCAGGAAAGCTATCCGACCACTTTAGCGAGATCGAAGACCCTCGAATCGAGCGCAGCAAACGGCACAAATTGATAGACCTGCTCACGATTGCGATTCTTGCCGTGATTTGCGGGGCGGACAGTTGGGTGGGCATGGAAAGCTTCGGACAAGCTAAGCAGACTTGGTTGAAACGTATCCTGGAGTTGCCGAACGGGATTCCTTCTCATGATACGTTTGCTCGTGTGTTTGCGCGGTTGAATCCAGAGCAGTTTCAGACGTGTTTTCTCAATTGGATACAGTCGTTTGTGCGCTTGAGTGCGGGGGAGGTGGTGGCAATTGATGGCAAAACGTTACGGCAATCCTACGATACGGCAGACGACAAAGCTGCGATTCACATGGTCAGTGCTTGGGCAACCGCGAACCGTTTGGTGCTAGGGCAGCGCAAAGTCGATGCGAAATCGAATGAGATCACGGCGATTCCCCAATTAATCAAAGTGCTTGAACTGGAAGGGTGCATCGTCACGATAGATGCGATGGGATGTCAGAAACAAATTGCCAAACAGATTGTCGAACGCAAGGCGGACTATATTTTGGCACTCAAAGACAATCAAGGCAACTTGTTTGCCGATGTGCAGCAGATTTTTGCTCATGCCCAATCTCGCAACTTTGCGGGCATTGAGCATACGTTTGACCAAACCATCGATAAAGGGCACGGGCGTGTGGAAATTCGTCGCTGCTGGACAATGGCACAGGTGGAGTTTTTAGTGGATGCCGAGAAATGGAAAAAGTTCACCACCATCGGGATGATTCAAGCAGAGCGCCGCTTCTCAGGGAAAGTCGAACGTGAGACTCGTTACTACATCAGCAGTTTATCCAGCGATGCGGCTCGATTATCCCAAGCGGTTCGCAGTCATTGGTTGGTGGAAAATGCTCTCCATTGGGTCTTAGACCTTGCGTTTGTGGAAGATACTTGTCGGGTTCGCAAAGACTTTGCACCTGAGAATTTTGCAGCTGTTCGCCATATTGCCTTGAACTTGCTGTCTCAGGACACCTCGCTGGCAGGGCTGTTTCATTGTCAGTGTAGAAAAGCTAGACTCAGCGGTGTCGTGAC
>NZ_JCACKG010000172.1:0-4398 GCF_059505265.1 Myxacorys chilensis
CATCGCTTATGCCGCAAACAAGATGCAACTTCAATTGTTGCCAGGTTAATAGAAATTAAAAACAAAAAATTAAAAACAGGGCGTAGAATTTTGTTGGAAATCGAGAGAAATTCAGTAGTATATGAAATCAACGCTTAAAGATTATCGAAGCGTTGCCTTGTACCGCAACGTTGCAGTACACCCTCAAAAGTTGTGGTACAAGGCGTTTTGCATGACGTAGAACAATCGATTCAAGAGACTCAATTAGCCGCAACTTGATGTAGACAAAGCATTTTTTATCAGTTGATCATGCCCTAACAGTAGAATACGGACACTGAACTTATGCAGGTTAGACTTACGATCGAAAGCAATACAGGCGGTTCTGGAAAAACGACATTAGCCAGCCATCTTGCCTACGCCCTGGCAAAGAAGAAGCTTCGAGTAGTATTGATCGAACTCGATCCAAATGGTTCTCTCGCCTTATTTACCGGGCTTCCTAAGCTGCGACCGGATGAAGTAGAAGACTCGATCGCGTGTCTCTTTGAACGCCAATTCAAAGGGGACTATCCGCTAGTTCCAGTTTGGGAAGACCACACGAAGTTGGTTCAAGTCATCCGAGGTGGTTCTCCTCTGCATACAGCGATTCGAGGATTGCATCTACACGAGCGTCCCTATGAAGTTCTGAAGGATCGGCTGGAAGACTACCCGATCGATGCAGATGTCATCATTATTGACACGCCCGCCTCGGTTGAACCAATGGGACTCATTGCCCTGGCAGCCGCAACCCATTTCATTGCTGCGATTAAACCAGAGTTTAAAGACTCCTGGAGTTCAAGCGACATGCTGAATTGGTTTTACGAGAAAGTAGATTCGCTCCGTCTGCGTCCTCGTCCTGAAATTCTAGGTTTCGTTCCATCACGGGTTGATCTGCAGAAAGCTGTGCATCGTAATTTATTGGGTCTTAAACCTGATGGAACCAAAAATGACAAAATCGATCCGGTTGATACGATTCCCTACCAGCTAGAACAGCTTGAAATTCCTTGCTTTCCCCACATCAAAGAATCTGGGTTTTTCCTTAGCGCCAGTGGCACAGGACTTCCAGTTCATCTCTACCGCCCCGACGACAAAATCACGAAATCTTTCGATCCGATCGTCAAAGAAATTGTCAAACATTTGAAAAAATAACTAGAGGAGTTCACTATGCCGAAGCCCCCAGCAATCAAACCATCCGCTATGTTTGCGGATGCCGGACAAAGCCAGCAGATTTCTCGGCTAAAAGGTCGGGTCGAAGAACTAGAAGCAGAGATTGCCGAACTTAAATCGAGTGGAGTTAGCTCCAAAGAGAAAACAGAGCTTGAGTCCAAAATTCAGTTTTTAGTGCAGGAATTGTCCGAAACTCAAGGAATCAAGCAGGTTGACTTTAAGGACATTAGCCGTAATCCGCTGCAACCGCGTATTATTTTCACTCATGCTCAGCAGCAGGCGTTTGCCAGTGTTCTGAAAGAGGAAGGGCAACTTGCTCCAGTGCTGTTGATGGAGATGACGGATGAAGTGCGATCGCAGTTGAGACAGTATGAAGAGCAAGGACTGTTTATTGCAGATCAACCGCTCTATGACATCAATCTTCCATACCTGATGTTTGATGGAGAGCGACGATTACGCTCAGGCACATTGAGCGGATTGCCAAACCTAAAGTCGGTCGTTATGCCTGCCAAGGGCGCGATCGACCTTTTAGAGATTCAATCTAAAGCAGTTTCCACTACCATTCACCAAAAGAAACTGCATGACTTGGAGATGGCTCAAGTTCTCATTTGCCAATGCTCTCATCGCTACCCTTATCTCAAGGATGTTTTAGAAGAGCCATTGGATGTTGAATTGCCACGCGCACTGAATACTGCATTGACGCAGTTGAAACGACGATTAAGACGGGGGGATCAATCTGCTGATCTAACAGAGATTTTGACTGCCGATCGCTCAGTTCAGAAAGAGTGGATTGAGAATTCAGGTTTGGAAGAGGAAGCAAGGGCGATTTTGGATGTCATTCTGAGCTATCAGCAAAATCCAGGGACAATTTCTCGATATGTTCTTCCCTTGCTCAAGTTGCCGGATGATTTGAAGCAAGCAGTCTGGGATGAAGGAATGGAGCCTGCAAAACTTCGCATTCTAAACCAATTGAGTGCAGAAGCCTTAGATGTTGATGAGTCAGAAGCGAAGAAAATTCGGGTCGGTGTGACGCAAAATGCGATCGCAAACAGTTGGAGTACCCAAACCATCAATGAGCAAGTGAAGGCAATTCTGGCTCAATCCAATCCGGCTAATGCACCTGAACAACCTAAATTACCAAGAGAGATTACCGCGCTGGAAAACACTGATTTTTCGGAGTTGTCGCCTGCCCAACTCCGAGAATGTCAGCAGATTCTCAACCGTAGGCTGAAGGAAATCAAACAGTTGATCGCTCAAGAATCGTGAGGATAAGTTTTCAGAGAAAACAGCCCTTTCCCGAAAATTGCTCACTTTAGCCAAGCAGTCTGATTTTAGTTGAGTGGTGCAATCGTGCTGGTTGAGATCGACCTGGAGGCATTAAAATGCAGCAGAATCAGGAGTACTCGGTTCGTGCAAAGCATCTTCTAACACTATCCAAGCAACCAATTAGCTGCTTGGGATTGGCGGGTCAGTACCTCAAGGTCTGACTTGTGTTCAGGCTGCTTTTACGGTTGTGTCGCAAATACTTTTTAGTGACAAACGAAGTATCTCGTTCGCGTTGCATTAAGCACTAATTCCAAAGAGTTGCTCAATGAATTTTACTTGAGACACACTGTTCCCTCGTTCGATTCCATTTGCTTGTCCTTTGCAAATCATACTCATCGCTTCAATTCCTTGAAGTGTTCGTCTTGCCGTGTTAAATGACCCAAATCCCATCATTGGTTTTGTCAATCGCTTGATGGTGCGATGATCCTGCTCAATCCCATTGTTCATGTACTTGCTCTGCCGCAATTCGGTCTCTGTTGCCAGCGTTTCATCTGCTTTCAGTGCTTCGACTGCCACGGGGTAGGCCGCATTCTTATCGACGGTGATTACCCGTGGAGCTTGGGTGTGTTGAGCTTTCGAAAGTGTCAGAATTGAAGCTTCAAAAGGTCTAAAAACGAGGCTGCATTGACACGAAAAGGAATGCTTTCTACATCATTTCGATTAAGCCGCTTGAAACATCACTTCTAATATCAATTTAAACAGTGTTCAGGGCAGATAGAGCTTCCAAGATAAAAGGATAACCTGTGAGTGAAGCAATCACTTCCGGTGTTAACTCGGACAGGAGTTGATCGACTTTGGTTTGCAGTTGAGCTAACGTCTTGAACGAAGCCCACTTGAGGTCTGCCTTAAGCTGTTCCCACAATCGCTCAATCGGATTTAACTCTGGGCAGTAAGGCGGTTGAAACAACAGAATGATGTTTTCTGGCACAACTAAGTCCTTGCCCTTGTGAAACCGCCCATTGTCGACTTGAAGAATGTTGAGACTATTTGGATACGCTTTCGAGAACTCATCCAAAAACCGTTGATAGCACTCGGTATCGACATGGGAGAATTGCAGCAAAAAGGATTCTCCAGTTACAGGTTCAACGGCTCCATAGAGCCAAAAGGCTTTGAACACCCACTGCCACGATCCAATCGGTTTGATGCCGCAAGCGGTGATCAGTCGTCCAACGATTGTCTTGAGCCCAAAACGACTTTCATCTTGAGCAAAGTAGCGAATCGGTCGCTCAGTTTGCTGGACTTGGTGAGCATACTGACTCAGTAGGTTGAGGTCGTCTGCAAGGTTTGCTTAAAAGCCTCTCGCTGCTCGCGGTCTTGCTTACAATGTTGAGGACGAGCAACCTTGAGCTTAGCTTTGAGTCGATAACGGGTCATCTGGTAGACCGCATGGTACTCAGCTTCAACGCCCAAGGTTTCCGACAACCACTGTTGCACCGCTCCATAGCTGGCAAATCCATGTTCCGGGTCGTCTAACCGCTTTGCCAACGTATCTTCTGCCCATTGCGGAATCACTCGCACGCCCCCAGGCGATTTCTTCACTTCCAACATCGCTTCTATCCCGCCCGTTCGGTACAACATCAACCACGTTTGCAACGTATTGCGATGTTTCCCAGTCGATTGAGCAATGGCGCTGATGCTTGGCGGGTTGTCCTGTTTAAGCCAGTAGAGAACTTGCAATCGCTCCTTATCTTTCGGCGTTTTCGCTTGTCGCAGTTGTGCGGCTAAATCTTCTACACTTTCTTTGACTTCAATTGACGTAATGCCACCCATGGGTAGAGCCTTGAACGACACTTCTCACTTTAGGTTGTTTGCCGTCTTCTCAATTTAAATTGGTATAACGCTTGCACTCGCTCAACGAACACACTTCTTCGCATAGATAGAGATACGAAT
>NZ_JCACKG010000173.1:0-4398 GCF_059505265.1 Myxacorys chilensis
ATTCAGCGCAATCATATTGGGTGTGCCTTCCTCGTTTGGGTCAGGCTCAATTCCCCATGACTTTCGCGTAAGTCCTATAGGTAAGTTCTGCGGCATTGGGGTTAAGCTTTGCCCGGGTTTGACGATAAGCGTTGATAGCGCTGGGTGCTAAGTCGTCCAGGCTGGCATCAGTTACTGGTGCGGTGTCGTAGCTTTGATTTTGGCGCTCTTGGTAGAATAATTGGATGTCTTGATCCGTACATTTAACATCAGCAGAACTAATTCGCCTGAACGCTCCTTTAGGTAATCCTCGGCTATTAATATAAACAGGTTTTGAAATCGGTGAAGCTTCAGGAATATAGGCTATTACGACCGTTTTGCCATCTCTGGTTTCGAGTTGAACTTGGGGACGCAGAGGGATATTAAAAGCAGTGTTACACTGACTGGTTAAATCCAATTGAATTTTGTCAAGGCCATCAACCCCAGTAATGTCATATTTTCTGGTAGGACTATCGCTAGGGGATTGGATGCCAAGAATAAGATAACCCCCGCCCATACTGGGTTCACTAGCAAAAGCGCTGATGGTCTCCCAGCAGCTTTTGCCAACTTCAGAGCTGTGTTTGGCTTCAATCTGTTGGCTTTCATCCTGAACTGTGAGGAGTTCCCAGAGTTCGTCAAAGGTTAGCATGGGCTTTGCAAGGTCGTTGTGGCTATCGCGATCAAGTCTAGGACAGTTTTAGGAACGTCTTCTAAAAATAGCTCTGTGCCTTAGAGTTGTTGCCTAATAAGCTCAAAAACCCTTGAAACCTAGCTCTGATAAGAATTTCAGCGATTTTCGCTGTTATTTCGCAACAGGCGTCCGGGCGGCATCGCCAGCACCGAGGATGAAACAAAGAGATTCAAGCTGTACGCTAAGAACAGCCAGTGTCAAGACCGCATAGATAGTGGTGCTTATCGCCCGCGCAACAGGCTGGTCTGGCGCTCTGATAGGCAGCACCGACTGTTGCCCCCAACGCTGGGTGAGCACGTATAGGAGATTCTCAAACTGTACAGAGCGCTCACTGGCATTGCTGTTTCTCCCCAGGCTAAATCATGCAAAAGATCCATGAGCGGTGTTGCGGGTTAGATGTTCACAAAAAGAGTATTACTGCCTGTTTGATTACGCCTGCCGAAGCAGGCAAGTCTGCACAAGTTATACGCAGCTTCGGCACCACAACGGCTGAATTGCTGGAGTTAGTCGATTGGTTAGTGCAATCGGAATGCACAATTGCGGCAATGGAAAGCACTGGGTCGTATTGGAAGCCAGTGTATAATTTGCTCGAAGGTGCGCTGGAGGTTTGGGTCGTCAACGCCCATCACATTAAGAGCGTGCCGAGACGTAAGACAGATGTCAAGGATGCTCAATGGATTGCTGAATTACTGCAACACGGGTTGTTGCGCCCCAGTTTTATTCCTTCTGCCGCTATGCGTGAGTTGCAAGAATTGGTGCGCTATCGCAAATCCCTGATTCAAGAGCGTAGTGCAGAAGTGAATCGGATTCAAAAAGTGTTGGAGGGAGCCAACATTAAGCTTGCCTCAGTTGCAACTGATATTATGGGCATGTCAGGGCGTGCAATCTTATCGGCACTTGTGGCAGGACAAGCTAATCCAGAAGAAATGGCAGCCCTTGCCAAAGGCAAACTGCGGAGCAAGTTGCCGCAACTGCAACAAGCGCTCAGGGGCACAGTATGTCCACATCAACGCTTTATTCTGGCTCAAATGCTAGCGCATGTAGATTTCCTCGACGAGGCACTTAAGCAATGCTCAGACGAAATTGCAGAGCGCTTGCGTCCTTCTCAGGCAGAGGTAGAACGCTTGTGTACGATTCCGGGGGTCAAGCAGAAGACCGCAGAAATCGGGACAGACATGAGTCAGTTTCCAACGGCAAAATATCTAGCATCATGGGCAGGTCTGTGTCTGGGTCACTATGAAAGTGCGGGCAAACAATACTTTGGCAGAACTCGCAACGGCAGCGTTTCGTTGCGAACCGGGCTAGTTGAAGCAGCTCAAGCCGCAGGACGTGCACGCAACACGTATTTGGGAACACGCTATCAACGACTCAAGCTTCACAAAGGAAGTAACCGAGCGGCGGTGGCAGTTGCCCACAAGATTCTAGTCATTGTCTATCACCTACTTACTTGCCAACCAAACGACTTATCGCGAGTTAGGCAGTAACTCTCTAGACCAACAAGACTGTGAGCGCATATCACGACAATTAAAACGGCGTTTAGAACGAGTGGGTTATAAGGTTTCACTCGAACCTACAGAACCAATAACACCTACTTCCTCCGTGGCATAGTGGGTATTTTCATAGGAGGTCTCTTGTAGATCAATGTCGCCAAACTGCCCAGCATGGTGAATGTTACCCTCTGGACTGACGCTTATGGACACTTCAATCTGAACATGAACGTTATGAGTTGAGAGGCGCTTGGGGGTTATTAAGACAGAAAGAATCGCGTAGCATTTACAAAATTTGTAAACGAATTCTCCAACGAGGGTCAGCGCTTCAAGCGATCGCTAAACAGATTTAATCAGACTAGCAATCACTTGAATTCAGCGCTCTGGTGCCTAACCACGATCGCTCAACTGACTTAAGCCACCGTGACGAAATCGGTGGGGTCAAGCAGATTCACTAATGACAGAATGCAGGTTGCCGTCTCCTCACTGAAGCCGATCACTAATGGTAAAATGCTGGTTCTAGCCTCTGTGTCAAAACTGTCCGGGGTCTAGTTATGACTCGTGATAAATTGGCAACCTGATCGCTAAAACTGTCAGTTTGTCAGCAAATCACCTACTGTATGGTTGAACTATAGATACAGCGATGCTTCCAGCTAATCCATGCGTGTGAGCAAACTGTCAGCAATTGTCAGCAAAAGTAGCTGCAAATAATTGAAAAACACTTAAAACCCGAACATATCAGTGTTTACAGCTATTAATGCTCTAGTCTACAGATGGTTCCTTTCTGTCAACAATTTCATAAGCAAAGTTTTCGGAGCTGGTTCCTCACTGCGATCGCGCCGTGGTCGTTTGTTCATCAAAAATCTTTGCGACACAACCGAGCAAGCGATCTCCCTGATTCAGGACTTCAAGTGTGAAGGATCCTGAAAGATCCTGATAGTTCTGGGCTGTGTTTTACGGCCTTTTTCAGGCAAGTAGGGTACAAGGTAGAGTTAGTGAAAATATAAGCTTCAAGCTGCCGATCATGAAGGCTTACTCGTCTGACCTCCGCCAGAAAATCGTAGACCGATATGAGGAGGGTAACATCTCCCAGCGAGAACTCGCCCGTCAATTTCGAGTCGCCGTCAGTTTTGTCCAAACGCTGCTAAAACGGTATCGAGAGACTGGAAAGGTTGGGACAAAGGTTCGGACTCAACAAACAGCTACGAAGCTGAATGCGCAGCAATTGAGCGTTCTAGAACAATTAGTCGAGGCCCACAACGACGCCACCCTCAAGGAACTGAGGAATCGTCTGGCAGAAAAGACGGGCGTGAGCGTCAGTTGTACAACGATCCATCGGATGCTAGTTAAGCTGAACTTAAGCGTCAAAAAAACGTTTCACGCCAGTAAAAAGGAGACTGAGCGAGTGAAACAGCAACGGGTCGAGTTTTGGCAATTGCTGCGGGGAATACGGGCAAAGGATTGAATCTTCATTGACGAAGCGGGGGTGAATTTGTCAATGGTGCGCTGGCGAGCACGCTCTCCAAAGGACAAAGAGCATATGGCAAACGTCCGCAAAAATGGAGTAAAAACGTCTTAATGATTGGGGCAATTGGACTAACGGGAGTGATTGCTCAATTGCCCCTGCTCGGTGCCGTTGATAGGCTACTGTTTGAAGCCTTCATCGCACGAAAGCTGGTGCCCAAGTTGTGGAAGGGCGCTTGTGTGATTCTGGATAACGGCTCGATTCACACGGGAGACTTCGTAGTTGAACTAATTCAACCAGCAGGGGTGCAAAATTGCATAAACTTCGGGCTCTCCGCAGCTTTTGGTGATCCGAACTAGACAAGCAAAAATTCAGTGATTATTTTCTTATTCAAATTATTAGTATCAATCATGCAAGCAACAATTGTTTTAATGTTCTCTAACTTACTACTCATAATGCGAATAAAAGATTTACTCTATCATTCTGAATGTTGGGGCAGTCTTGACAACAATAAGAAGATCTTACTGTTAAACACCTTTAACCCGTCAAGATAAATCTCCGATTCAGTAAATCAAAACTCGCTCTCCCATACATCTGGCGCTTCAGCAGTTTCAATCGATTGACCTGCCCTTCTACCGGCCCATTACTGATGGAAGTCGTGAGACTTGCTTTCACCGCTGCATAATCCTCTTTCAACCCTTGAGCAAAGCGTTGAAAGAGCACCATCGAGCTATTGA
>NZ_JCACKG010000174.1:0-4395 GCF_059505265.1 Myxacorys chilensis
ACGAATTTGGATTACCCATTTAGCTATCGCTCCACACGTCTAGAACACGACCAGACAGCGGAGAAGATCGGTTGCATCTACTATAGAATTCGCTACCAGCTAATGCTCTTGCTTACAAGAATGAGTTGTCTTACTCTTAATTTTGATAATATTTTCAACGTAATATTTCTAATACTGAAAGAGTAAATTACTCAACCATAAATGAACATAGCGTTACTATTCCAACGATTAGCTGAAGATAGCAGCATTGAGAATACGATTAGCACTTTATATCATTCTGAAGCGATCGCAGCGCTAATTGATTTAGAATTGCAAAATCCATCCCGCGCCAACGCATTCAACATTCGTCCTGACACGGCTGAAGACGCAATTATCCAACGGCTGGAATTACTTCAATCGGTCTATTTTGAATTTGTTCAGCTTTGTGAATATCTCAAACTGTCACCGCTTCCAATTGAGTCTCTTTGGAGCGTATGGCTTCCGTTAAGTATTCAAATTGGCGATTGGCGAGTTGCATGTTGCGCAACTCCGCCGCAATCCCAGAAATCTTGTCCGCTAATTCAAGGATTTTTAGGAGGTCAAGGCGTTGGCAAAACCACTCTTACAAAACTACTGACGCTGATTCTGCGTCACCTCGGTCACCAAACCATCAGTTTTTCCCTCGATGATCTGTATTTGCCCTACCGCGATCGCCTCCAACTCCAGCAGCACGATCCGCGCCTGATTCGTCGAGGACCGCCGGGAACCCATGACCTTGAGTTAGGGTTGCGCGTTCTACAACAGCTTCGGCAGAACCAGTTTCCAGTGGCGATTCCTCAGTTTGATAAGTCAGCGTTTAATGGAGCAGGCGATCGCACAGCGCCAATCCTTGTAACAGAAGCAGACATCGTCTTGTTTGAAGGCTGGTTTGTGGGTGTGCCACCGATTGATCCGAGTTCGTTTGAGGCTGCACCTGCGCCGATTGTGACAGAGCGCGATCGCCAATTTGCTCGCGATATGAATGAACAATTACGCGACTACTTACCGTTGTGGCACCTTTTAGACCGTCTGATTGTTCTTTATTCTCCAAACTATCAGTTAAGCAAACAGTGGCGCAAACAAGCTGAACACAAGATGATCAATCAAGGCAAAGTTGGCATGATTGACTCTGAAATTGATGATTTTGTCGAGTATTTCTGGAAAGCATTGCATCCCCAACTGTTTCTTCAACCTTTGTTGAAAGATTCGGATCGAGTCAGCCTCATTCTTGAAATCAATCCTGATCATCAGCCAGGAGCTATTTACACTCCCTCGTTCAACAATTCTCTACAGTGCAAGTGAGGGCATGACCTAAATTCCGCATCATAAACCCTGTTAATCTGATGAAAGGTAAGACCTATCAATAGAAGTGATCAATAGAAGTAATGAATTACCTTGTAGCGGTATTAAGCGATCGCATCAAAGCCGAAGAAACTTACTCTGCCCTAGAGCGCGAAGGACTGCCTACCGATAAGATTGCCATCTTAGGCAAAGGCTATAAAAGCGCCGATGAGTTTGGCTTGATTGACCCGAACGAGCAAGTTCTCAAGCAGGTGAAGCTCATGGCAAGTTGGCTCATTCCCTTTGGCTTTATAGGAGGAGCCAGCTTCAACGCAATTACTGGACTCGATACCTTTGCATGGGCAGGAGAAACCGGGAGTCTTGCGATCGCAGGTCTTTTGGGAGCCGTGTCAGGAGCGTTAGGTGGCGTATTAGTGGGCGGTGGCACCGGGTTAATTATAGGCAGCGGCGATGCTTTGCCCTACCGCAACCGACTGAATGCTGGAAAATATCTAGTGGTTGTAACAGGCACCGAATCGTTGACTCGCAAAGCAAATAAAATTTTGCAGCAGTATGACATTGAGAATATTCAAGGTTATTCAGACACAAGTGACGGATAACTTGACGGTAGAGAGCAATGAATTGATGCCTATTGAAAAACGCGCGAGCATTCAAAGCTTGATTAAAGTCAAAGCTTGGTTCTAAAGGAACTGCTGCAACGCAATTAGCGCAATTTTGTAGTGCAATCTATTTAACAAACCTTCTGGTGCATTAAGCCACACAGCGACTTGAACACTTGCTCTAAATCTTGTGTCAAGCGCTTGGCGCTCTGCTTTGGATTCTCCGAACTATAGTCCGCTACAGGAATTGGAGGATGAACGCGAATTTTAACGGCAGAACGCCATGGAACCAGAGGCTTGCTGTACTGGATGTCGATTGGCACAATTTGAACGCCTAGGTCAGGCTGACTGGCTTCTGCTTGTAAAGCTAGACGGGCAAGACCTGGTTTAAGAGGTTTGCACTCTCGGAATATATTTCCTTCTGGGAAAATAACGAGCGCTTCACCGTGTTGGAGCAAGGTTAGGCTGTGGCGAAGCGTCGCGATCGTAGGACGCTGCGTATCAATTGGAAATCCCCCTAGCTGACGAATGAACCATCCTTGCAGACCTTTCACTTCGTCGGCTGTCACCATAAACCGCAAGGTTCGCCCCGTTACGTCTTGCCCAGCGGCATAGGGAACCATAAACGCATCCCAACGCGATCGATGAGTTGGAGCCAAGATTACAGGCCCTGTCCGAGGAACATTTTCTCGCCCGGACACCTCAATGCGTCGAAAATAGAGAGGAAGTAACAGATAACGCGCTAATGGGTATGCCAAAGCCGTAAGCCACGGAGAACCATTTGAACCAACCGATTCTATTTCGGACTTGCTTTGGGTAGGTTCTACAGAGTGAGTAGGTGTCTCCAAGGAAGTTTGAGAGGATTGGGGGCTAGTCGCATTGCCATTGCGCTTAGAAGAATTCAGCAACATTATGGGGTCAATCGAAATCATGGTCGCAATAGGAAACAACAAAAAGCTTCGTACGGCGGGCGGTAAAATACCCTATGTGTCATACCGTACTGGGTTTCCACAGGTCGCGCTTCTAACTAAGGGACACTTCTAGGTCTGGCTATTGTGTCTACCTTTAGAGGGACTTTGGAGAGATTTCGGCGTTGGTTCTGTTAAAGAAAAGTGACTAAAAGTGTTGACAGTCACAGTTCCATCAGCTATATTGATAAATGTCGAGCAAACGGTGCTGGTCTTTAAGCCCCCATCGTCTAGAGGCCTAGGACACCTCCCTTTCACGGAGGCGACGGGGATTCGAATTCCCCTGGGGGTATATCAAAAATGAGGCTATAAGAGAAATTTAAACCTCTCTTATAGCCTCATTTTTATTGGAGTTTTGAAGTATCTACCGACGGTGGAAATGGGCGATCGCACCTGTGACCATGCAGCAGCGCTTGCGAGTTTTGGTATTGACCGGAGCTTCTAGCACCGTCTGATGCAGTAACGACGCTTGGGTGAATGGCGCGATTCTTCCCTCAAGGAGTGGCGTCTTTTACTATAAAGTTTGAATCGTCAGTTTCGACGTTTCGGCGTTTCGGCCTGGTCTTGGGCACTCTTTAGGCCGATTGGACGCTGAAGCTCTACGCCGAAGGTTACGCTGAACAGACGCCGAACAGACGCCAAAAATTCTGTCCCTCTACCTTTGCTGATTTCATCATGATCTCCGTCAATTTCAAACTTCACTTGTCGGCAGAGGCAATGTCTCACATGTAGTCTTCATTGATGCCTAACGAAATAGTTATACCTTGCCTAAAAGATCCCATCGGGTAGCGTTTGAAACGACGGAATGCCATCATAAGGTTCATGCCAGGTCGCTTTAGACTCAACATTGACATGAGCCAAAGGATGGAAGTCTATAGGTGTATCTACTGTGGAAAGAGCTATGCTTAGATACATCGATTTATCTTGCGCATAATTCATCAGCCTTGTTCCGCAGTTTGAGCAAAACGCTCTAAATCCACCCAAATCATTTTTGTATTCTTTTAGTAGATTTTCACCTTTTGTGATTTTGAGTGTATTCCCTTCCGCAAGCGTTACTGTAACAAAAGCAGAACCGTGGGCCTTTCTGCAGAAAGAACAGTGGCAATTAAATGTTTTCTCCGGAATTATTTCTACTTCGTATTCAATCTGACCGCAAAGACAGCTACCTTTTACCATTTTTTCTCCTAAAGACATAACTATTATTTAGCAGGGCGGTTTCCGCCTAAGATCCCAAGTTAGCGTAGTTATGTAGATTTCTGTCCACCTAAGATCTCCAGATAGGTGATGGGGTAGAAATGGGTCGGTCTAACATCCCAAATTTGGGGAATTAGGCGGAATGTTTCTGCCTATTCTCTCGGGTGAACCCAGCGATCGCCCTTTTAATGCAACAAGTGAGCTGGCTCTGGTTGCTTGCTCCACACCGCCGCTTCTTTGTGGGTAGCTAAGGCAATCACTTGAAATGACACCCAAAAATCGGACAGGGAGCTAAGAGTAGTATCCTTGTTCAG
>NZ_JCACKG010000175.1:0-1951 GCF_059505265.1 Myxacorys chilensis
GGAAGATTGTCGTGGTTCTTGATCGACCTGGATTAAAGAATCAAGGCATAACCGAGAAAACTCGCGTGATCGCGGTGAATATGCCGAACATTGTCGGGATTGCAGACAAGGGCTACAAAGATTATCTAACCACAGTAGACGAGCTTGAAACGCTGACAGGATATAACTTTCTCTCAGACGTTCCTGAAGAGATTCAGAAGGTGATTGAAGCGAAGAAGGATGCCGTATTTTCAACACAACCGTTTGGACAGGGTGAGTAGAAGATCGCTAATCTCCCATCGAAAAAATCACAGTCCGCTGAGGTTATGGCTTCTTCGTTCTATCTCTAAAACATTCACGGCATCTCGACCTTAAGCTGCATCCCGCAGTCTTTCAGCCAATAAACAATCCTCAAAACTCAACGCTTCATCATCTAGGAATGAGGCAAACGTCATTTCTACCACTGCCTCAATCGGATATTCAATTTCAGCCGCTCGTTTGATCAACGCTGCCTGAACATATTCCGGTAGCTCTGACAGAATGCGTTGGGCTGCTTCTGGAGAGAGCCGAACCAGATTCATAGTTGCTGAAGTGTTCATTGTTTTTCCCTCGGAATGGAAACGTTATAGGGGGGCTTTGTCGCTTGGAGGATCAACGTTTCTAGCTCAAATAGTACTCCAAGTCTTGTAATGCGCTCCAGTTCAAAGATCGCAATCCGAACCTCATTCGGATCATAACGCGCTAGCCAGTCCCATAAAAATGCTTTGTGTCCGGCGCGAAATCGATCACGTAAGTTTTTGGACTTACCAATATACAACAGTCCTTCACGGCAATGGCGGACGGCGTACAGCCCCGGATAGTTAGAAATATCATCAAACTCTCTACTCAGGAGTCGGCAGTCCTCAAACGGAGTGAATGCTAGGGCATCAAGAATGGCTCGTGCTTCTGCCTTGATCGTCATTGGTCATGAGTGCCTTACTCAATTACTCAAATGTTACTTGTTCAGAATCTGATCCAGTTCATCGAGCAGGTTCTGTAAGTTGTGGTGCTGAATAAGTTCTAAGTTCTCAGGCTTTTTGAGCCAATCTACCAATGCCTCAGTCGTGATATCGCTAATCGTCCAATCCCGACCACCATTCTTCAAGCCTGCGATCGCTTTCACCAGTTGCTTTAGAACTTTAGGCGGATATGCCCTAATTTCATCTGTATTCTTTGCCACGTCTGCAATTTGCGCTTTTCCGTTAGTTGTCTCTGCCATCGTATAAGCCCTTAGCTGCACTTCTGAGATTATACGCTGTCGGATATAGGCGTTGTCGGATAAATCTGCTATGCTTCCTCTTACATAGAAACTCAAGAAATCCTAGAAATTCCGGCAATGGCAGGGCTTCTAGGGCTTCACAGAATTTCTATGTCTAGCTATTTTGTTCGGTAGAGAGAGTGTATGAAACGACTACCCATTGGGCTTCTCATCGGTATGTTCTCCGCGTGCTGCTTTGCAGACATGGCCAGGGTCGCACTTCAACCAGGTGAGGTTAGAGCAAATCCCGCTATTCCAGCCGCTGCTGCCGCGTGTTTGTCTAATCCAAACTGTGTCGCGGCTATGGTGACGATTGGAGGTATAGTCTACTGGGAAATTCGAGAAGGCTTTAACATTCGTCATATTCCCCTAGCACCTATGATGCGTGACCCTGGCAACGTCAGGGGGCAACGGGAAACACACAGCGTTACCCATAGTGCTAAGTGTGATGAAATGCTGCGAAATTTTCAACAACAAGGACGACGCTTGAAACTGATTGAGCGGCGTTATGTCGGTGGACAATTACCCTACCTGTGCATCTTTGAGGGTGTGGATGCTCAACCCGGATATTATGACGATAATCGGTACAAATGATCTAGGAGAAAGGCATGAACTTAGTGATTTATAGTCTGTGTCGGGAAAGCGATTTGCTTTGCAAAGCTCTGGAGGAGCGCA
>NZ_JCACKG010000175.1:2051-4314 GCF_059505265.1 Myxacorys chilensis
TAGGGTTTGCGTTCAATGTTCTAGGGGAAGCGCCAAATCTGGGATCGAGGCTAATGAATTATCAACGCACCTCACATCCAACGTTAATGCAGGAAACTTCGAGCGATTGGAGGCGCGATCGCTATGATGAATTTCTGCCTCAAGGAGAAGCGCCTTACAAAGCGATTTATTTAACGTGGTGTAAGCAAAATGCGCTGCCAACGGCATGATTGCAAGCTTGACGGCACAAAACCAAACTCTTTAGACCTGTAAAACGGGACCCGAATTTACAGAAGTGGGAGAAATTACAGTTTGCTTGGGTGGTGCATCGGGTGAAGTGGGCGATTGGCTTCGCCATACTCCGAAGAATCGCGGGGGTGATGTTAAATTCACTGCTTACCCACCTGAAGGAGTAAAAAAGCTCAAACACAAATCGATCGTTCACTAAATCTGATTGATATATTCCAGCAACTTCACTTCAGCCTTGAACCATTCACCAGTCAATCTAATATCCGAAAACTGTTGATGTAATGATTTCTCCAACATTTGAGCTTTAGCTTCGTTCTCAACTTGTATAAACTTGATTAGCTCTAATTTTGCGGGGCTAGACGTCTGAAGCGATTTCATTCTTTTGTTCAAATTCCTTGCTCGTCCAATTTTGATAGCATTGCTATCTGCGTTCAGGATGAAGTAGATGAAATGCGCTTGGTGCACTAGCTTGTCACCCTCAAGCGAAAGGACCCTGTTGCCGGGAGTGATAATCTTCGTTTCTGGGCTTGCCCAAGTCTTGACCCACGAGCAGATGGCTTGACTAGTTAAAGATTTCTGCACATTGAGCGTGATAGCTTCCCCATCCATATCAATGACAAACTTCTTCCCACCTGCTCTACCTCTAGAGGGCGGACGAACGAGATAATTTGAATCTTCATAACTGTGTAGAGCATCAGATTGGGAGTTATAAGAAAGCTTGCGTTTAGTTACTCTCCTCGGAACAGGCGACTGTTGATGAATTTCAAATCGTTTCATGTCTTCAACTGCCATCTCTATCCATCCCCACCCTTGCGCTAGATCATTCGGGTTTCTGTCGATGTAAATCACAGCTACATATCTTCTTACCATCACTCCTCACCTGCCCCTAGAACTAGCAGCTTCATTCGTGCCATTTGCGATCGCAGTCTCGCCCAATACCGAAACGAATCCGCCTTGCACTGATCAACCCCAGACACCTGGTTTGCAATAGGTGCGATCGCGTTTCTTGACCTTGTTTGGTTTGTTCGTAAATTGACAGCATGAAGTAGTACAGATCTGCTGCTGTCAAAGTGCCCTAGCGGTTTGATGCGATCGACAAGAGTAAATGAGGTCTTTCAGAACCGCTCACCGGACGAAGCCAGTCACATGATTCTTAAACGTCTTGCTCACGACATTGAACTGCTTCACCCATGCTTCTGCTTCAACGCTCAATCTTCCATATACCCGCACATCAAGCGGCTTGACACTGCTGAAGAATCGTTCAAACTCTTCCCACGCCGTAATCATGTTGATGTGCTGCATCATGGCGGCGCGATCGGCAAAGGTCAGGATTGCTCCAACCTCAGTTGAGTCAGGATTGGCGTAGAACTGTACGCTGACGAGTGCCCTGACCCCTTCGGATTCCAGCCGTCGCACTGCTGCCTGAGCGATCATGGAGAAGTCCTCGAACGAGCAGGTTCGCTCTAGCACTTCGACTAACGTGACATATTCACTGGGCGGTAATTTCATATTAATTTGGCTCCTGTCAAAACTTAGTCATGATGGAGCTGACAGCAGTAGCGCTACTGATCCTCAAAGACTTTCACAAAGGAGATTTAGAATTTATGCAGCTATCCTTGAATGCTTAGATGAAGCAGTATCACGCTACGCTCTAGTTTTTCTGGTTCACTCTCCTCAAACAGCACCGTCCTTCACAATTCCGATCACTGCGAATACAACCCGTCTCTGCAAACCGCACTCCATGTTTCCTCACTGTTGGGTAAGCCAACCACTGAAGCGGAACTCCTGTGAGTTTCCAAACCAATCGACCGAAAGAATGTAGGATGTCCCAAGCTTCCGAAACACTCGGTTCTGCAACAAATTCTGCCACCTCTGCTGTGAAGGCTGACCATTGAGATTAGCGCAAGGCGCAACTCTGAAGGAACCGTAACGTTGGCGGGCGACAGCGATCGTAAGCTGCCATTCCAGTTTGGTAGTCATCGAAAACTTTAGACATTGCTCTCCCTACTCATTCTTTAAGATTATTGGTCTTCCC
>NZ_JCACKG010000176.1:0-107372 GCF_059505265.1 Myxacorys chilensis
ACTGATTCTAAGCGAAATGCAATTCTAAATTCAACATCTACAACTGTAGTAATTTTTAGTTACAAATCACATTTCAATTCAGTGTTTGGCCGTGTCGCCTTCGTAAAAAAGCCATTATTGACTGGATACTATGATTCAGCGTCGATTTCTAGGTTGGATTGGGTTACTGTTGGCGACTTGCTTGGTGGCTATTGCTTGTAGCAAATCGCCCCAAATGTCGAGTTCTTCGAGTCCGGGTTCTTCGATGGCTAACAATGAGATTGTTGTTGCTTCAGAAGATGATTATCCACCCTTTGACTTCCTGGAAAACGGTCAACACGTTGGCTATAACCAAGATCTGTTAGCGGTTGTTGCTAAAGAGAAAGCGCTCAAGATCAAACAAGAAGTTTTACCATTTCAGGGTATTTTGGCAGGCATTGCTTCCGATAAATATACAGCCAGTAATGCATCGGTTGGAATTACGAAAAAGCGAGCTAACGTGGTTGACTTCACGATGCCAACGACCGAATTAACCAGCTTTTTCGTAGTCCGTAAAGGCGACAACACCCTTAAAGAACTAAAAGATTTTTCAGGAAAAACGATCGCGATTCAGCAAGGCGGAATTACTTCTGCAGTTTATGAAAATTATGCCAAGCCAGAACTGGCTAAACTTGGCGTGAACGTGGCTGGCGTGAAAGAGTACGGTGCGTTTGCTGAGGCGTATCAAGACTTGCTCAATAAGCGGGTTGATATTGTGATCAACAACATCGTTGCACTGAAGCGTTTAGTGAACGAAAAGCCCGATTTATACCAGATTGGCTCACAAATTGGGCCAAAAGTATACGCTGCTTGGGCCGTGAAGAAAGGCAACCAAGCCATGCTGGATGTGCTGAATGATGGACTGGCAAAAGCAAAAGCCGATGGAACCATGAAACAGCTTCAGGAAAAATGGCTCAAGGTCTCGTTTAGCGATTTACCCAATAAAGCAGAAATTCCTCCCGCTTAAATCACTGGTCAGAGCTTTATGGACAATCTGCCGTACTTTCTGGGTGGAGCCGCAATCACGGTTTTCGTTTCCCTGATTGCCTGGGTGCTGGGTCTTCCTTTGAGTTTGATTATTGCGATCGCTCGAATTCAACGCATTCCAATTGTTGATCTTGTCTTCAGCCTCTACGTCAGCTTTGTGCGGAGCTTACCGTCACCCTTGCTGGTGATGCTGCTCTACTTTGGCTTGCCAGTGGTTGGACTTGATCTCAATCCGCTTGTGGCAGGAATCATTGCCATGACGATCAATACCTCTGCGTTTAATAGCGAGATTTGGCGATCGGCGATTCTCAACTTTCCGTCCGACCAACTCGATGCCGCCCGCTCAGTTGGAATGTCACCCAATCAAAGCTTCTGGCGCATTGCATTTCCGCAAATTTGGCAAGCGAACATTTCTAACTTCATCAATGAAGCCACCTTTCTCGTGAAATCGAGTCCTGCTGTGGGAATTATTGGAATTGATGATTTAACCCGCCGTGCTGGAAAAATTGCCGCCAGCAATTACGAGCCTCTACCAACGATCGTATTAGGAATGATGCTGTACGTCGTCGTTCTATTTGCCGTTTCTCTTGCCAGCCGTCAGCTTGAGCGCTATTTCCACGATCGCTATCAATTGGTATGAGCCTACGATTTGACCTCATCTGGGAACAAGCTCCTGCATTTCTGAGCGGATTGTGGAACACCGTCTGGATTTGTGCGATCGGGATTTCGCTATCGCTGATTCTCGGCATTTTATTACTACTGCCATTATTTTCTCACCATAAAGTAGTGCGATTGCCCACCAAACTACTGGTTGAAGCTGCTAGAGCGATTCCATTTTTGATGCTGGCTTACTTGGTTTACTACGGTTTACCTTCGTTGGGGTTAACGCTCGATAGTTGGTCTACTGCGATTTTGACGATCGTGATCTACAACGCTGCCTATGTTGCTGATATTCTGCGATCGGCTTGGGTCAATCTACCGAAGGGGCAAACCGAAGCAGCGCGAGCCTGTGGGTTTACGGGCGTTCAGTTGCTGCGGCGAATTGTTCTGCCGCAAATTCTCATTGCGGCTGCTCCGATTTTGGGAAATCAAGCGATCCAAGTCATTCGAGATTCGTCTTTTCTGGCAATCATCACAGTGCCTGAGCTGACGTTTACCGCAAAGGCTGTTCAAGCTGACTCGTTTGTTCCCTTTGAATCGTTTATTACAGCCGCCCTACTGTATTGGGTGTTATGTTTACTGATTGAGTTTGGCGTTCAGCGACTGGAATGGGTCAGGAACTTTTATGGCAAAGCTTGAGCAACCAATTGATGCTGCACAACCGTTACCTGTCATTCAAGTTGTGGGGCTGAGCAAATGTTTCGGGTCGCATCCCGTCCTGACAGATATTAACTTGGCGATTATGCCCTCGGAGACGGTTTGTTTGCTTGGACCAAGCGGCTCTGGAAAATCGACGCTGCTGCGCTGCATGAATTGGCTAGAACGCCCAAGTAGCGGAGAAGTATGGCTGCACGGAACGCAGATGGGGTATCAGGCGGGGAGAAAGCGTTTAGCTTCAGAAGCAGAACTGGCAAAAATGCGGACTCGAATCGGCATGGTGTTTCAGCAGTTTAATTTGTGGTCGCATCTCACGGTGCTGCAAAACGTGATCGAAGCCCCGATTCATGTGCAAAAGCGTCCGAAAGCTGAAGTGGTTGCCGAAGCCGAACACCTCCTAGCCAAAGTTGGATTGCACAATAAACTACAGGCCTATCCGTCTCAACTATCGGGAGGACAAAAGCAGCGAGTCGCGATCGCGCGAGCCTTAGCGATGAAGTCTGACGTGATTTTGTTGGATGAACCTACCAGTTCTCTCGATCCAGAGCTTGTGGGAGAAGTGTTAGCTGTGATTCAGGATTTAGCGCAAGCAGGAATGACGTTGGTGATTGCGACCCACGAGATGAAATTTGCGGAAGAAGTCGCCAGTCGAGTTATCTTTTTAGATCAAGGTCGGATTGTCGAAAGTAGCGATCCAAAAACGTTCTTTGCACAACCCGAAACGGCGCGAGCGCGCCAATTTCTAGAACGCTATATTCATGTTGGAGCGATTTAACGAGTGCTAGAGTACATTACCTTACCGACCCTGCCGCCAGTTGCGCCTTACTCTCACGCTGTGCAGGCAGGCGATTTTTTATTTGTCACCGGACAGCTTGCCGAAGATCCTGAAACTGGTGAAGTGCAACGAGGGACAATCGAGGCGCAAACCAAACAAGTGATGGAAAATCTAAAGCTGGTTCTCACGCACGCAGGCACCGGCTTCGATCGCGTGGTGATGGCACGAATTTTTGTCACTGATTTTCGAGATTACGCGATCGTAAACGAAATTTATGCGTCTTATTTTGATCAAACTCGCTTGCCGAGCCGAACCACGGTTGGCGTTTTGGCACTCGCGGGTCAAGGCAATGTAGAAATTGATTTGATTGTTTATTGCGGTACTGAGCAATGATTCTAGAGGCTTGTTCGCTCAGGGCAAGTCCAAAAGGTTGAACTTATGACGCTACTTCCTCTTTCCCATGCCACCGATTTACAGTCGGTTCGACTCGTCGCGACTGACATGGATGGCACGTTAACGATTGCTGATAAATTCACGCCCCATGTTCTAGAAGCGTTTCAAGAACTAAAGCAGGCTGGAATCTCGGTTTTAATTGTGACCGGACGCTCGGCAGGATGGGTGAACGCGATCGCAGCTTATCTTCCAGTCGTGGGTGCGATCGCAGAAAATGGTGGACTCTTTTATCAAGGCGAATCGCAATCTCTAATCACGCCGATTCCCGATCTCAAACAGCATCGCCTCAAGCTGTTTGAAACCTTCAAAATATTAAAAGCCCAATTCCCCAAGATTCAAGAAACGAGCGACAATCAATTTCGCTTAACTGATTGGACATTTGATATTGAGGGCATCAGCCCATCAGAATTAGAAACAATGGCTGAAATTTGTCAAACTCAAGGCTGGAGCTTTACCTATAGCACCGTTCAATGCCACATCAAACCGATTCAACAGAACAAAGCAGACGGACTATTGCAAGTCTTAAATCGGCAGTTTCCAGAAATCTCACCAGAGCAGATCATTACCGTTGGCGATAGCCCAAATGACGAAACCTTGTTTAATAGCCAATATTTTCCGCGATCAATTGGAGTTGCGAATCTGTTGAAGTATAGCGATCGCTTAACTCATAAACCCACCTACATCACCACCTTGCCCGAAGGCAACGGCTTTTGCGAACTCGTCCAGCATCTCACCCAATCTGTTTAGAAACGAGTTACTTCCGCCGACTTCGTGCCCATACTAACGGGGTCATGCTACGGAAGACTCACCATGCCTAGAACACCCAGCGAATTTTCAGTCCATCTCATGCTCGAAGGTGGTCATCGCGAAGAAGTCAGATTCGCCACCATTCAAGACTTTCAAAAATGGTACAGCGGAGAACTCGTTCCCAAAGCCACATCCGACGACTTTATCAGCGTACCGATTAAAAACATTCAAGGTGAATACATGGTGGTGCGCCCCGCACGAGTCGTGAGCATCCGAGTTGAGCCAATGTTTGCGGGAAGTGTCGATCGCTATTAGCGCAACTATTAGCGCAACGGAGAGACAAAGGAACTTAGAATACTCTAATTCTGTCGAATCTGAGTGTCCGGCTTGGTTGTGCTGCTTATGAAACGTTTATTGGTCACTGGTGCGTCTTTTATTGCAGGGTTAGCGATCGGGACGGTCGTTAGCCTTTCATACAATGTTGTAGAAAACGCTCTACAAGCTCCTACAGAAGCCGCACCAGCAATTCCTACCCCAACCGTTAACCCCACTCCAGCCGCAACACCCAAACCGCAACCCACTCCAGCATCACCGCCCCTTGTTCTTCAACCCTTGCCAAAGCGTGCAGACTTTGGCTTAGACCCGCAAGTGTTGCAAGATCGGCAAGCGTTGATTCGAGGCATTGATCAGAGCTTACGCTATCTCCAAACGCCAAAAGCAATCGAAGCCTATCGACGGTATCCCGTTAAAGGAGTGAGCCGCGATCGCGTCGATCGCAGTCTCCGTCGCTTTCGAGAACTCGTCCTCAAATCTCGCTCTGCCGCAGAACTCCAAAAAGCGGTTCAGACCGAATTTGCGCTCTATCAATCGGTCGGCAAAGACAATCGAGGCACCGTCGGCTTCACCGGCTACTTTGAACCTGTTCATGCTGCCAGCCGAGTCCGCACCGCAGACTACCGCTATCCGCTGTTTCGCTTACCTCCTGGCTTTGACACCTGGAAAGGCAAGCTCACCCGAGAAGATCTAGAAGGAAAAGACGGCTTACAAACGGGGCGACTCAAAGGATCAGAACTCGTGTGGATGCGCGATCGCTTAGAAGCCTTCTTGGTTCAAGTCCAAGGCTCCGCTCGCCTAACCCTCACCGATGGCAGCACCATGACCATTGGAGTAGCTGGGCTTACTGACTTGCCCTACACCGGCATTGGACGCGAACTCGTCAAAGACGGCAAACTCCGCCTCGAAGACTTACAGCTTCCCAACGTCATCAACTATTTCAAACAGCATCCTGCCGATCTCAACGTCTATCTGCCGCGCAACAAACGCTTCGTCTTCTTTCGCGATACCGGAGGCGCACCTGCCCTTGGAAGTTTGGGCGTTCCGGTCACAGCAGAACGTTCGATCGCCACCGACAAAGCCCTGATGCCACCCGGAGCCTTAGCCCTGATTCAAACTCAGATCCCCGCTTTAAACGCCCAACGCCAATTAGAGCAACGATCGGTCAACCGCTATGTCTTAGATCAAGACACCGGAGGAGCGATCAAAGGCGCGGGTCGAGTCGATGTGTTTATGGGGACTGGAGAGCAAGCTGGTAACAAAGCGGGACTAGTGAATTCCACGGGACAGCTTTACTATTTGTTGCTCAAATCTTAGTAAGGAGGATAGGATGGGGAGCCTATTGGATTGAGGAGGAGCATTTGAGCCTACCAATCGCTTTGTAACGTTCCCAAAGGGTTAGCTTATATCAGTTCAGAGAAATTAGCGTTGCCAAGCTCAAAGAATAGTGCTGACCATTACGCTCAACGACGAAGTGCAGATTAAGAATTACAGTAATGGTAGGTTGTAAATTGTCCTAATCTTCGAGGGCAGTTAGCAGGTTTGAGAAACTGGCACGGGCGGTTTCATCTTGTTGCTCTCTGCTTGCTTTAGCGTTGCCGAAAGGCGTCCTTTCGTCTCCCCCTTTATGGATTCATCCTTAACCATCACCTTACAAATCGTGATTACCGTCATTGCGGGAATTGCGGCACAGGTGATTGCAGAACTCGTTCAGGTTCCTGGCATTGTGTTCTTGCTGATCATTGGCATCGTTCTTGGGCCGAGCGTTTTGGGTTGGCTCCACCCCGATCAGCTAGGCGTTGGGCTAGAAGTGATGGTTTCGCTGCTCGTTGCCGTCATCCTGTTTGAAGGGGGATTTAATTTACAGCTACGAGAATTAGGGCGTGTTTCAGATAGCTTGAGAAACTTAGTCACGGTTGGCACGCTGTTCACAATGATCGGTGCAGGCATGGCAGCCCACTGGTTAAGTGAGTTCCCCTGGTCGATCGCGTTTCTCTATGGGTCGCTGGTCGTCGTCACAGGCCCCGTGGTGATCAACTCTTTGCTAAGACACGTAAAAGTCGATCGGCAAGTCGCCACCTTGCTCGAAGGCGAAGGCGTGTTTATTGATCCGGTCGGTGCAATTTTGGCAGTGGTTGTTCTCAACGTTTTGCTAACCGATAATCCCAGCCCGTTAAATATTGGCAGCGACTTACTGATTCGGCTCGGCGTCGGAGGGGGCATTGGCGCGATCGGAGGTGGACTGCTAGGAGTCTTCGTCAAACGCGCCAAGTTTTTGTCTGAAGATCTTAAAAACTTAGTTGTATTGGCGAGTTTGTGGGGCTTCTTTGGCTTAGCTCAAACGATTCGCAGTGAAGCAGGGTTAATGGCAACGGTGGTATCTGGCGTTGTCCTTAGAGCCTCTGCGCTACCAGAAGAACGATTGCTAAAGCGGTTCAAAGGTCAGTTAACAATTTTAGCCACGTCAGTTCTGTTTATTTTGCTATCAGCCGATTTGTCGATCGCGGGAATTCTGGCCTTGGGCTGGGGTGGTTTGTTGACCGTTCTGGCGCTGATGTTTATCGTTCGTCCCCTCAGCGTTTGGGTTTGTACGTGGAATAGCGACCTCAATTGGCGTCAAAAGATTTTCTTAAGCTGGATTGCGCCCAGAGGCATCATTGCGGCTTCTGTGGCGTCGCTGTTTGCCATTGTACTAGCGCAGCGTGGCATTAACGGTGGCGATTCTATTAAAGCGCTTGTCTTCCTAACGATTATCTTAACCGTCGTGCTTCAGTCAATCTCAGCACAAGCGATCGCAGATCTACTGCAAATTACTTCCAAAGAAACAACAGGAATCGTCATTGTGGGATGCAGTCCCTTGAGTTTGCTGATCGCACGGCTGTTTCTAGAACGAGGAGAATCCGTTTCGCTGATTGATACCGATCCAGATTCGTTTCCAGAAAATCTAGATTCTAATATCAAACCATTCGTCAGCAGTGCCTTAGATACCGAAGTGTTAGAAGAAGCAAAACTCGCCTCAAGCGGAACCTTTCTCGCGATGACCAATAACGGTGAGGTGAATGCGGTAGTGGCGCAGCGAGCGGTAGAAGAGTTTGCGCCGCCGCGAGTCTTAGCCGTCTTTCCAGGCGATGCTCAGGTGACGGTATTACCGAAAGTTCAGCAAGCGTTTACGCCTCAACTGCTGCTCAAAACCTGGAACGAGTATTTAACGAGTGGAGACATCAAACTCGGAGAAACGACCTTTCGAGAAGAAGGATTAGAGTTTCAGCAAGCCCATTTACGAGCGCTGATTGAAGCGGGGAGTTTGTTGCCGCTATTGTTAGAGCGCGATCGCGTCTTGCAAGTGTTTCCCGCCGAAACCGAATGGCAGATCAGCGATCGCTTAATCTATCTGCTCCACGATCCCAAACCCAAACTGCTCAAACTGTTATCAGGTTCGAGTCAACTCCGCCTCACGCTAGAAGAACTACCCGAGATTGAAGAAATTCCGCTTCTTGAGAGCGCACCCAGTCGAGAGTAACTAACGATCGCGCTCCTGATATCTCTTATTGCACGCACACATCCGATTTGCCGTGGGCAGCGTACCGTTATTGTCCCAGCTCAACCATACTGACAATGACTTCCTACAACACCGATAAAATCCTTAATCAGTTGGATCAAGCGCTCAGTCGTATTGGAGTACAAGACAATGGAACGATTCGCGATCCAATCAGTCAGTTTTTGTCTGCCTCAAAGGTAGACCTGTCTGAAAACACGCTCAAACGGTTGCTCAGATCTTTAAAGAAAGATTCTCCTAAGCCTGATCCAACCACGGCTGATTTTGTAGGGCTAACGGCTAAAAATGACCTGGCATTCTTCAACGCAGACAATTTGAGTAATGTCACCACCGTAAAGGTGAAGGGACTACAAGGTAATGAAACGTTAGTGGGCGTTGACTTTCGCCCCAACACAGGTCAACTCTTCGGTGTCGGCAGCAGCGATCGCCTCTACACAATTGATGCTAACTCTGGCGCGGCTACTCAAGTCGGGACTGGCACGTTTGCAGTAGAACTAGACGGCAAGGCTATAGGTGTTGACTTTAACCCTGTTGTCGATCGCATTCGAGTCGTGAGTGATGCAGGTCAAAACCTACGGCTTAATCCCGACACCGGAGCGGTAGTGGACGCCAACCCGATGATGGATGGAGTCCAGCCAGACGGTAATCTCAATGGAGCCACCGACTCCATCGTGGCAACAGCCTACACCAATAGCTTTACAGGAACTCCCACCACGGTTCAATACGGCATCGATGCAGAGACTGACCGACTTTTCATCCAGAACCCGCCTAACAATGGTACTCAAACCTTGGTTGGTTCGTTAGGGGTTGATTTTGCCGAGGGTGCTGGCTTTGATATTGTCTTCAAGAACGGCACGAACTCTGCGTTTGCCACGTCTAACTCATCGCTATATTCCATCGACCTACAATCGGGTGCGGCTACCTTGCTCGGTAGCGTTAAAGATGGGAAAAAAACAATTGACCTGGTTGGCATTGCCGGAAGAAGCCCAATTGTGAAACCTGATCCCACTAAAGCCGAGTTTGTGGGGCTAACCGATTCCAGCGATTTAGTGTTCTTCAATTCTAATGCGCTAAACAATGTCACTAAGGTTGATGTCAAGGGACTACAATACGGTGAAACATTAGTAGGCGTTGACTTCCGTCCTAACACAGGTCAACTCTTTGGCGTCGGCAGTAGCGATCGCCTCTACACGATCGATGTGGTCACCGGTGCGGCTACTCAAGTTGGAACTGGCACTTTTGCAGTAGACCTGAACGGCAAGGCGTTCGGCGTTGACTTTAACCCGGTTGTTGATCGAGTTCGCATCGTCAGTGATGCTGGTCAAAACCTGCGGCTCAATCCTGATACTGGAACGGTCGTCGATGCTAACTCGATGTTGGATGGCGTGCAGCCAGATGGTAACCTCAATGGAGCCACGGACTCTATTGTTGCCACAGCGTACACCAACAGCTTTACAGGAACTCCCAACACGATTCAGTACGGCATCGATGCGAAGACTGACCGGCTGTTCATTCAGAACCCACCCAACAATGGGACGCAAACCTTGGTTGGGTCGTTAGGGGTTGATTTTGCCGAGGGTGCTGGCTTTGATATTGTCTTCAAAAACGGCACGAACTCTGCCTTTGCCACGTCCAACTCATCGCTGTATTCCGTTGACTTGCAATCGGGTGCAGCTACCTTGCTCGGTAGCGTCAAAGATGGAGTAACACCCCTTAAGTTGACTGGTTTTGCAGCAACTGGGATGTAAGCCTTACCTCGTCAGATCACCGTTGTGTGGCAACGGCGTAAAAACAGCAAGCGTGCCGCCAGACGCCATGTGATCGCTCAAATCCTTTGAGAATTTGAGCGAGCTTTTTTTGTATCAAAGCATTCGATTAAATATGGCAAATCAGCGATCGCTTGATCTATTTGCTCTACGATCCCAAACCCAAACTGCTCAAACTTTTGTCAGGTTCAAGCCAACTCCGTCTAGCGCTAGAAGAACTCCCGGAAATCGAAGAAATTCCGCTTCTTGAGAGTGCATCCAGTCGAGAGTAGCAGAAATTCTCCATACTAGAATTATCGCTTCTGAGGTTTCATCCTGCCATGCTCACCTACACGATTGACCTCAAACCTTTTATTGAATTGACGGACGATCAGTTTTTTCAGCTTTGCTGCAATCATCCCGATATCAAATTTGAACGTAGCGCTGGGAGGGAACTGATTATCGTGCCACCAACCGGAGGAGAAACGGGAAATCGAAATTTTGAAATTGCGACAGAGTTTGGAATTTGGAATCGACAGTACAAGCTCGGAGTCTGCTTTGATTCCTCCACAGGTTTTAACTTGCCAAATGGTGGAGATCGCGCTCCTGATGTTGCTTGGGTTCGTCAAGACCGATGGGACACACTCACCCCTGAGCAGAAAGAGAAGTTTCCCCCGATCGCGCCCGATTTCGTCTTAGAACTGATGTCACCGAGCGACAAATTATCAGATGTTCAAGCCAAGATGCAGGAATATATGACAAGCGGAGTTCGATTAGGTTGGCTTATTGATCGTAAGACTCATCGAGTCGAAATTTATCGACTCAATCAACCTGTAGACGTGCTGCAAGATCCAGAGACGCTCTCTGGAGAAGATGTATTACCAGAGTTTGTCTTGAGCCTCAATCCAATTTGGTAAAGTTTAATTCTGCCGCCCCTCTTGGAGATTGATCGAACCACCTAACTCCAACTCCGTCGCATCAGCTATTTCCCAAATTAGTGTCAGGATGTCCATAACAATCACTGCAAAAGCATATTCATCTATGCTAAATGATAACCTTCCCAAGCTTTTCCACTGTTGATACCTAGGACGGTGGTTTTTAGCACTATGTGCAATGGAGCCATAAACAAAGGTGTCAAAAATTTCTCGATTAGTAAATTCTTTTTCGTCAACAACAATTCCTATTCCTCCAGAGTGATCTAAATAAGAGTTTAGTTGGTCACGCTTCTCTATAAAAAGTTCTTTCCACTCCCTCGATAGAGTAGGCTCATTTAATAAGTTGCTGATATTTTCAATTGATATGGGATCGTTATTCTGAACGAACATTCGCAGCGTGACGATTGAAGCTTTTATAGATTCACGCTCAGGAATAGTGTGTTCAATTTGACTAGATGAGCCAACCTTGATTTCAAAGGATAGGCCATGCTCCATAATCAACTTTGTGAAGCTCCTGTCCTCAAGCACACGAGCTTTTTCTACAAATAGCTCAAGCGTTTCCCGCGTTTTGGCATCCATAATCACTTTCTCTCTACTTATCTCTTTTAGCTCCGAAAAAGCATTGTTTAAATGATTTTTCTATGATGTTTACGTTGTCTAATTCTTTAAACAAATGAAGATGAAGAGTGCAAATTTTGCTGTAAAAATTCTAAATTCACGCTAATTCAGAGCGCGTCAATCGAATGACAGTTACTTCAGGCGGACAGAACAATCGACCCGGAAAATAGGTGCCTAAACCGCGATTGACGTATAGACAATTGTTGCCGACCTGATGATAGCCTCTCACCCACTCCCAGTGCTTCATAACGCGATGGCAGGCTGCTAAAACTGGAAACCTGCGTCTTACCCGTCTGGGCAGATAGCGATACGCTTGAGCGCAACGGATCGAAATATTTCCAACTCCAGGAAAAATTATCTGTCCGCCGTGACTATGCCCTGAAAGCTGCAAATCGACGCGCCATTGCTGTAACGATTCGGCACAGTCGGGATTGTGTGCTAAGACAATTCGAGGAACGTTTGGCAGGTGATCCATCAATCCTGCGATCGCTTTATAGTCAGACGACCAAAAATCAGCCAGTCCAACTAATGCCAGTTCTTCACCCATCGGATAAGCAACCTGATTCCAAAGAACCTGCACATCAATTCTTGTGAGGGCATCAACGATCGCACCCCGGCTCCCTCGTCGATGTAAGTCATGATTGCCCAAAATTGCATAAGTCCCCGAGGACGGCTGCAATAACTTTAGTCGCAGTACCAGTTCATGAATCGGTGTCGGATCGTCTGTTACAAAATCTCCGGTGATTACCACAAAATCGGGTTCAGCTTCATTGGCAGCGTCGATCGCTTGCATTAATAAGTCATCTGACAGTCGCAGCCCGTCGTAGTGCAGATCAGAGAGTTGAACAATCGTAGTTCCGATCAGATGCGGGGATAGATCTGCGATCGCAACATCCAACGTTTCAACGCTCAACCCTTGGGTAAAAATTGGCTGCATAAACTCCGTCCCTTAAAGGAGCTTCCAGCTTAACAAAGACAACTAACTCCTAATGATGAAGGGATGATGAGAACAGCGGTGAAGGGATAAAGATTAGGAGAGCTTGGTCAGAATGCTGAGAAGTTTCTGACTCCTTGGTGACAGCAACGTACGACGGTAAGCGTCAGCGGCTTGTTTGATTGCTCCAGCTTGAGTGGGGTAGGGATGAATCACACTCGAAAGAGTATTGAGACCGCGTTTACCCACGATCGCTAACGTGATCTCACTAATCATCTCGCCTGCATGACGCGCGACGATCGTGGCTCCCAAGATTTGATCAGAGCCTTTTTTGTGCAAAATTTTGACAAATCCGTTTGTTTCGCCATCTGCGATCGCGCGATCGACCTCTTCCAGCGAAATCTCAATCGTTTCTACCTCAATGCCTTGTTCCTGTGCCTCGTGCTCATAAAGTCCCACATGAGCAATTTCGGGATCGGTATACGTCACCCACGGCATTACTAAACTACTGAGTTTCGAGCGACCCAACCCAAACGGAGAAAAGAACGCATTTTTGATCACAATGCGAGCCGCCGCGTCGGCTGCGTGAGTAAATTTCCAATCCATGCAAATATCGCCAGCAGCAAAAATGCGGGGATTTGTGGTTTGCAAATGGTCGTTGACTTTGACACCTTTGTGTTTGTCATATTCAACGCCAACCCCTTCAAGATTCAAGCGTTCTACATTCGGCGATCGTCCCGCACCAACCAAAATCTCATCCACCGTTAGCGTGTGTGACTCCCCATCTTGGCTAACGTGAAGCACTTTTCCGTCCGCCGTTTGCTCCACTCGCTCAACAGTCGCCCCTAACATTAGCTGAATACCTTCTTGAATGAAGGTCTGTTGCACAATCTCTGCGGCATCTCCATCTTCGCGATCGAGAATGTGATCACTCTTATGGATCAACACCACTTCCGATCCCAACCGACGAAACGCTTGAGCCAATTCAGAGCCGATGGGGCCGCCCCCAATCACCGCCAGCCATCGGGGACGCTCAGTTAGAGCAAATACGGTTTCATTGTTAAGGTAGTCCACTTCAGATAATCCTGGAATGGAAGGATGCGTGGCTCTTGTACCTGTCGCGATCACGGCTTTTTTGTAGCGAAGAGTTTGATTTCCTGTATCTGGATTGCTGATAATGACCGTCTGATCGTCGCCGAATCTGGCTTCTCCTAAAAACACATCGACACCGAGCTTGCGAAATCGCTCAGCAGAATCGTTGGGGCTAATGCTCGATCGCAGCTTTCGCATCCGCTCCATGACCGCTGCAAAGTCAACCTCAACTTGGTCTGGCGGCATCACGCCGAACCGTTCCGCTTCCCAAAACTCTGACACCACGCGCGACGAGCGAATTATACATTTAGAAGGCACACAGCCCACATTGAGACAGTCCCCGCCCATCAAATGTTTTTCAATCAGCGCCACCTTTAGCCCGACTCCAATACCAGCGGCTCCACCTGCAACGACTAGCCCTGCCGTGCCTGCCCCAATCACAACTAGATCGTAGCGATCGCTAGGAGTTGGGTTCGTCCAATCTAGAGGATGCACCTGGGAAACTAAGTGCTCATTGTAAGCATCTGCTGGAGAGATCAAGGACTGCGACATAACAAACTCCTGTCTGCTAGAAACCAAAATTACGACTGATCAAGATTAGTATTTTGTTCGAGGGCTTTACGAGCAATGCGAGTGACATAAAGCGTGACACCAACGGTTGCGATCAATCCAAGAATCCGACTGATCCATTGTGCTTTCTGAGCCTCCGGGTTGGTTGCCTGCGCCGTTCCGATCGTTGCCAAACTTCCGGCTAGAGAACCAATGTAGACATATAAGATTGTGCCTGGAATCATGCCAACACAACCTAAGAAATAGTCTTTAAGCGACACTTGGGTAACACCAAACGCATAGTTAAGTAGATTGAATGGGAAAACGGGAGACAGACGAATCAAGATTACAATCTTTAGTCCTTCTCTAGCAACCGCTTCGTCAATCGCCTTGAATTTAGAATTGTTTTCGATCTGTTTAGCAACCCAACTACGGGCAAGATAGCGCCCAATTAAAAAAGCAAGTGTCGCGCCGAGAGTTGCGCCTATAAACACATAAACCGATCCCCAAACAACGCCAAAGACAACGCCTGCACTCAACGTTAAGATTGAACCAGGAACAAAAAATATTGCCGCAAGAACATACACGCTGATGAATACAATGACACCTGTAGCACCAAGATTTTGAATCCAAAGTAGAGTATTCTGAAGCACTGTTTGAGAAATGGAATGTTTACAACGAAATAAGAATTTAGCAATGATTGCGGATCACATGGTTTGAAGAAGAACTGCGAAGCGATCCAAAGGAAATTGCAAAGCGATCGCATGTTCAACCTAAATTCATAGTGGTCGAGAATTCATAGTGGTCGAGTTTGACTGGTCACACTAACCTCTAGAATAGTTCCTAATTCGCATGGAATGAGTGGAATAATTAAAGCGACTTCGATTCTTGGAAGCTTGGTGGAGCCAGTCGCGCTGTCAGAATGAATAGACAACAGGTTGTTTGGAGATGAGTTGTGATTGTGTTTACTCGACGACTATCAGATCAACCGTGCAAAAAGGCTGAGTATTGTTTATCGCTCACCGCTGAAGAACGCCTGCGATCACGCCATGCCTACCAAACGGATGAGGGACAATCAGTGTATCTCAACTTGCCGAGAGGAACCGCACTCAAAGATGGCGATTGGCTGCAATCTGATGCTGGAGATGTCGCTCAAGTGTTTGCCAAACCAGAACCTGTTCTGACGGTAACAGCAACAACCTCTTTAGCCCTGCTGCAAGCGGCATATCATCTTGGAAATCGCCACATTCCGTTGGAGATTACAAATTCTTTTTTAAGGCTGTCGCCGGATTCTGTCTTGCAAAAGTTACTCTTACATCGTGGGCTGCATGTGCTGGAAGAGATCGCTCCTTTTCAACCTGAGACAGGAGCCTATGAGCATCAGCATTAGAGAAATCGGATCATGAAGGGGTGAGTGATTTAATGATGCAAACTCAGAATCGGACTCAAAACCACAGGCTTCTACGCTTGCTTCAACTTGCCAGCCCAGTACTGCCTGTAGGAGCGTATAGCTATTCGGAGGGAATTGAAGCGCTGGTTCAACAGGACACGATAGGAATGACAAATGCCGCCCATCTAGAGCAGTGGCTGAATGAAGAATTACAGTATGGTGCGGTACGGCTTGAAGCGGCCATTATGGTACGGGCATATCGTGCTGTCGTTGCTCAGGATCTAATTGCTTTGGAAGCGTGGAATGATTGGTTATCAGCGGCGCGAGAAACTGAAGAACTGCGATCGCAGAGTCTGCAAATGGGTCGTTCTCTCCTTCGCTTGTTTCAAACGCTCTCCCCTGAGACAGTTTCTCTTCCATCTCAATGTCACTTTGCGATCGCGTTTGGTCTGGTGGCTGCGACTTGGCAGATTGACGTAGAGTGGGCAACGCTTGGCTATTTGCACAGTTGGGCCACCAATCTTGTTAGCGCAGGCATCAAACTGATTCCTCTCGGACAAACGGCGGGACAGCAAATACTCTTCGATTTGGAACCTTCGATTGAATCCGCTGCGCAAAACATTCTCACCTTGCAAGACGATGACTTAAGGAGTTGCGGCTGGGGACTAACTCTAGCAAGCATGGCTCACGAAACCCTGTACAGCCGCTTGTTTCGAAGTTAGAACGGTTTAAGTAACAGACAGTGTTCACAATACCGAACTGATTCGCCTCTAGCAGAAGGGGAAACAACGTTCTAACTACATTAATTTTACAAAGCGACGCGGGCGATCGCTTGTTTCGATGATCGCATTGGTCAATTGGTTAACCAAATAAACAAATGAGTTCCCAAATATAGAAAACGGGTTCCCAAATATAGATTATGAGTTCTCGAATATAGAAAACGAGTTCTCGAAAATACAAAATGGGTTCCTAAATATAGATTATGAGTTCTCGAATATAGAAAACGAGTTCACGAAAGTAGAAAATGAGTTCACGAAAATAGAAAACGAGTTCTTGAATAGAGAAAACAAGTTCTCGAATGTAGAAATTGAAGGTTTTGCACACCCAAATCCAGCTTCATACTCTTTAGTTCTTCCTTAAAGAACAGACGGTTAAGGATGGCTACGCGCTTGATACTATTAATATAATTCTGTCAACTGCACAGGTACAGATAAATTATTAAGTTTTGTAAAAAAGTATTGCGGATAACAGTTACATCGCGCAACCATAGGCCATAGTTTGAGACAACACTAATTGTTGCTCAAACAATCTAAATTCTTTAACTTAGGTAATTTGTTACAAGAACGGACGAGGGCCACGTGCTTCCTGCCCACGTGGAGATCAATGAAAATGAACAATTTTCATTAGTGTTTGATTTTCTAGCTCACCTACTAATTTTTTAAGCGAGTCTGAATAGCTCCGTAAGCAAAGTCTGTATCCAGACAGTGCACAACACTGTTTGACTTTCAACTAGAAACAATTGCCAAACCTTTCGCTCGAAAGGAACTTTACCCTATGCGTACTTCAGAGCAACGCCGACGCCTTTAAGCGATCGCAGCATCCATTAGAAAACTACCCCACTGAATCTGGACGCTAAGCCGAAATAGCCTAGCGCCTGAATTCCGATCGTCAAGATCAACTAATTCACAAGCTTCAGAGTTACCAATATTGTCTGCCGCCACTGAACCTTTGCCCGCAGGCTTATTCGGACTCTAACCCAGGTTTATTTGGACTCTAACAAGGTAGCAGTCAATTCTGCCATCCTTCCCCACAAACAGTTATAGGAAATTGAGATGACTGATCTGCAAACATTTCATCTACCCGCATCTATCACCGGAACACAGAGCGATGTCGTTCTAGCACGCAAACTGATTCAAGCCTGGAGAACTGACGGAATTTTTCAAGTGGCAATAAACGCGATGCAGGAGCGCAAGTCTGAAAGTGCTTTTGCATCAAGTAAGCGGTTCTTTCGGATGCCACAGGAGGTCAAATCGCAATGTATCAGCGATCTGACCTACAGCGGATACATTGCTTTGGGCAAAGAAATCACTGCTGGACAAGCTGATTATTCAGAAATATTTACGGTCTGCCAAGATGTTCCACTTGATGACGCGCGTGTGCAGGCGCACTTACCTTGTCATGGACCAGCGCCTTGGCCAGATGAAGAGTACCAACAATCCATGAAAGCATTCATGGACGAACTTGGCACAATGGGTCAGAGATTGCTGCAACTAACGGCTCTTGGCTTGGAACTCGATGACATTAACACTTTGACCAACTTGACTGAGAATGGCTGGCACCATCTGCGCGTCTTGCGATTCCCAGCAGCATCTCAAGAATCTGCAAGGGGAATCGGCGCGCATACTGATTACGGGCTATTAGTGATCGCTGCTCAGGATGATGTAGGTGGTCTCTATGTCCGTCCACCAGTCGCAGGGGAAAAGCGAAAAAGAAATTGGTTGGCGACCGAAAGTTCAGCAGGACTGTATGAACATGAAGAGCTTTGGACATTCGTGAAGCCTGTACCGAAGGTAGTAACGGTATTTCCGGGTGATATTTTGCAATTTATGACCAACGGCTATCTGCTCTCAACACCTCATAAAGTCAGGCTGAATACCAGAGAACGCTTTGCGCTAGCGTACTTCCATGAACCTAATTTCGATGCCTGTGTCCGTCCTCTGTTTGAGCCATCAAGTGATGAGTACATTCACTACGGAAGGCACTTTACAAATATGTTTATGAGATCTTACCCGGATCGAATCACCACACGCCGCCTTGTGGATGAAGACCGCTTGTCAAATTTAGCTCCTGTGAAAAATAATGCGCTTCGTCGTTTGACTAAGGTGATGTAACTCGCTTCAACCTGTTAAGAGCGCAACGGGTTCATACAAGGTAGTGTTGTGTGGTTGCAACGATCGCATTGCTCTTGTACAGACGCAATTAATTGTGTCTGTACAACAGGGATTGCAGCCGAACAACAAGTTCACAACACTACCCAAGAATAGTTTAAGCTTCTGATTCTAGCGGTGAGAGATACTGCGATTAGCTCTGCCAAGCTCCGAAGGATCGCACTCTGCTTCTACCCCTGTTTCTACTTCTGCTTCAATGCGGTTCAGAAGCTGATCCATGACATATTTCATCACTACAGGCTGTAAGGTAAACGAGCCTGGCTTTTTTTCAATCAGCGATCGCTGTTTTAGTGACAACAATGCTCCTAACAAAGTCGAGGAAGAGATAGGAACAAAATTATGGTGTAATGCCGCGAGTGACGCCCATTCTTGATGAACAGCCAGTACGAAACCTGTTTTTCTAAATCAGACAATCGCTGAAACTGTTCGTCCAGCAACTCATAGATATCGCTAAACGTGATTGGGCCTTGCAGTAAAAAGGTTGTGATATTACTATCAAGCGATCGCTTACCCATTCCTCGCGGTTAATCGTCCCTTAGATCAACGACCTACTTTTTTCGGAAACGATGGGAGATCAACAGCTGCCAGAGATGGCAGCTTTTTCTGCGATCGCGTCGGATACACCACAGGAGAGGGTGCACTGCCGGAGGATGCCGCTACTCCAGCTTGTTCTAACGGTACAGACTGCTTTCTAGAAGAATTTAGTGTGATGAACGGAGACGATCCTTCATGATTCTCAAAGGTGACAAACGAAGCACTCTTGCTTTCTTCGTTCTTACCCTCTTCACTGCGCTCTACGGGGATTGCATTTGCTTCTAACGAAGTGAAAGCAGGTTCATCGACCTTGCCCAATTTGCTGATTTCAAGCTGGTCAATTTCAAGCCCATCTTGAGTTGCACGATCGTCACTGATAGCCACTTCATCATGGTTGTCCCCCGTCTGATCGACAGCGTCAAGCTGATCAGCGATGCCTTCTGCGACAAACCGATCTGAGTGTTCAGAAGGGGCGGTTGGTTCTAAAGAAATTGGGGCTGACCGTTGAACTTCCGCAGTACGTTGTACTTCCCCTGCCCGCAGGACGGGAGGCATCTCCGGTGGGGTGAATAGTTGAATTCCACGCTGAAGGTCAGCTAATTCTGAAGAGGCGTGCTTGATGGTGTAACTCAGCGCGATCGCTTTAGGAATCGGCGCAATGACGCAGTCCTCCGAACTTCGCTCTACAAAACTCTGCGGAGCCTGAGCGCGAACAGCACGTGGAGCGGCGCGGTTCAGTTCGTCTTCTAGGCCATGCAAGGCTTCCATCGAATCGTGCGACTCTTGAACTGAGCCTGACGCGGATTGTCCTTGTAACTCAAAGGAGTCAGAGGGAAGGTCTGTCATCCAGGATGTTTCGGCTAACAGATCGGCTGTCCACGATGCCTGATCTCGCGAGGTAACTTGCTCTTGGTCTAGGGTCGTCTCAAACTCGGCATCAAATGCTGGGAATCCGGGTGAGGCTGACCACGGTTGAACCGGCTGCGATTTGACAAAAGCGACCGAGGAGTCTGACAGATCCCCCTCTTCGTCTGCAAGTTCAACCTGTTCTGGCAGATGCACTGGAGCGTGAGCCGGCGCATCTAAGCACTTCTCAAGGGCAGCTTTGAATTGCAATGTGTAGCGCTGCTGACGATGCAGGCGCGATCGCAGATCCCGACAGAGGATTTCAGCTTGCCGCGTTCCTTGCAGTTGTTCACTGTAGCGTTGCTGCGTCAGAGCACATTCCCGCTCTAGTTGGGCAACTTGTTCTTGGCTCGATTCAAGCTGGGCGGTGAGGGTTTCGACCAAAATTTGCTGCTTTTGAGCGCTTTGATGAGCGATCTCTAATTCTTGAAAAAGCTGAGTCAAATGCTCTTGAGCCGTAACTAGCTCTTGAGTGCGCTGGGCGAACTGCACGTCTTGCTCGCGAATACGCTGTCCGGCGAAGTCTAAATCTTTGCGTAATTTAGCAATCAGAGCTACATGCTCGCGCGATCGCTGCTGAGCGCTTGCATACTGTGCGCCTGCTAAAGTTTCTAATCGTTCTGTTTCACTCTGTCGTAGGGTTTCAGAGTGAGCTAAGGCAGCTTCTAAGCTACTAACATGCTCCTGCAACTCCCCATTTTGCCGTTCTAATTCTTGGATGCGTTCGACAGGTTCAGCATGAGGAAGCGCATCGACCGGAATGGCGTCTGGAAAATCTACTGTTGTCCATTCTTCATGGGTTTGGGGCGCGATGGCAACAATCCCTTCCTCGATTGGCTGAGAAGCGTCCTGATCCGGATTGGACTCAAACAAATTAGAGGAGTTGTTAGGGATTTCAGCTTCACTCATTGCTTTTAAAACCTAAGAAAATGCGGTGTCCAGGCTAGTAACGACTCTCTACAAGAGACTCAGCTATTAGTTATAGCGACAGTTCAAGAGAATAGAACATATTCTTAAAAAAATCTGTCAAGCTAACAACTAAATTTTGTTAAGCCGACACTTAAATGTATCAGCAAGCAAAACAATATTAACGGGATTAAAGAACAAATTACGCTTAAACTCTTAAGATTTCCTGATGCATGAAGGCACGATCGACAAGAGATTGCCGCTGATCGTCTGAGAGGGCCTCTCCGTTCGCATACTCTTCTAGCCACAGGTGGCTTATCTGATTGGCGGTTGGCGGCAATTCTGAGAGTTCGCAGCCTGGTAATTCTAACTGCGTCATCAGTTGACTAACTTTAGGATCATAGCTGAGAGCAAACGTGCGACATCCTTCTGCGGCTGCCATAATCACTCCATGCAATCGCATTGCGATCGCCATTTCCACCCCTCGAAATACCCCTTTTAATAATTGCGGATCGTCGAGCATCAGAATTCGACTTTCTCCAGGCAATTGAGGCTGAATCGTTTGCGCGATCGTCAGATCTTGACTCGCCTGAAAGGGAACCAACAATACACACACCTGAGTTGCTTTCTGAAAGTCGATTAAGGCGCGAGTTAAAAGATGCAATCGATCGGGCGTGAGTAGGGGATGCGATCGCAAGTTCACTGCCACTCGCGGCGCAGGCAAATCCCACAAGCCTTCAACCGGCATTGACTCCATCGCCCACACCGGATCGGGCGCAAGCAGAAACGGAATTTTCCACTCGTGCAGCAGCGCTGCTGAACCGCGATCACGCACACTCACCGCCGTACAGTGGCGGAAGACCTGTTTTGCCGACCAGCGATTAAACGAGCGACAAATTGGACCAATGCCCTGCGCCCACGCGATCGTTTTTAATCCCATAATTTGCGCAATTGCCATCAACCCGGTGTAGTAAACCGGACTCAGCGCACTAGTCGCATCTTGAATTAGACTTCCGCCGCCCCAAATAAACAGATCGGCAGTGCGAAGTGCCCCAATCACCGCTGTAAAAGACTTACGATCGCAGCTTTCAACCCCATAGCGATCGCGGGTTTGCTCAGGATTACCTGACAGTACCACTGGCTCAACCTCAGGAGGTAACATTTGCAGCAATGACGCTAGCAACGCTTCGTCGCCGCCATTGCCCATGCCGTAGTAACCAGACAAAACAGCCCGCATAATAGAAGGAATAATAGGGTTCCTCAAACCTTACACTATCCTTGATCCCTGTTGTCTAACCTAGTTATCTAAACCTAGTCGTCTAACCTAGTTGTCTAACCCAACGGTTCAACCTTATGCACGCACTTTCAATTCCAACTTGGGTGATTCATATTTCCAGCGTCATTGAATGGATTGCGGCGATCTGGCTAATTTGGCGCTATGCCGAAGTCAGCGGCGATTCGACCTGGCGATCGCTCTCGTTTGGAATGCTGCCTGCTTTGGTCAGCGCTATGTGTGCCTGCACCTGGCATTTCTTCGATAATCCTCCGTCTCTCGAATGGCTCGTCACCCTGCAAGCGGCTATGACGGTAGTCGGAAATTGCACCGTCGCGATCGCCGCTTGGTGGATCTGGCGCGGCGGCAAAAAGCTAGAAGAAAGCTAACTTCACTCCTCCTGGCATCAGCATTGCCATAAAGCGACCCTCATCCCTCATCTCTCCCTCATCCATGTCCAAAGAATCCCTCTTCGCCCTCTCCCTCTTCCCTTATCTCGCTTTCCTCTGGTTCCTCACCCGCTCTGGAAAAACGCCCAGACTCGCCCTGATTGGCTTTTACATGCTCCTTGTATTTGTCGTTGTTACGATTCCAGCAGGCATTTACGCGACCATCGCGTATGGAGAGCAACTCGCTAACATTGACTGGCTCCACGGCGCAGCGGAATTCTTTCTCACGTTGTCCAATATCCTGGTTGTTCTCGGATTTCGGCAAGCCATCATCGACAAAACTCAGTCCTCTGACTCTAAACCCGTTTAATGTCATCCCGTTACACTCTCGCGATTCATACCAGCAGTCCAGATTTAGGATTGGCAATTTCAGATGGTGGAGACATTCGCCAGCAGGTTTGGCCTTTGGGGCGAGAACAGTCAAATCTCATGCATCATCATCTGCAAGCGTTTCTCCAACCTCAAACGTGGGCGGAGTTGAGCGCTCTTGCCGTCGCGATCGGGCCTGGTGGATTTACCGGAACTCGGATCGGCGTTGTGTTGGCAAGAACCTTGGCACAGCAGCTACAGATCCCCTTATTTGGTGTGTCAAGCTTAGCGGCAATTGCTCAGCAAGAAGCAGATCGTTTGTCCCACCGTTCGCTTCCTTCGGAGTTGTCCTTTGAGCAAATTGCGGTTCAAATGCCTGCCCAGCGAGGACAACTTTTTACTGGGATCTATCAAGTTTCAGATCAGTTCACGGTCATGCAATCTGATGCTGTCATGACTGAAGCAGTGTGGCAAGAAACCTTGGCAACCTTAGAGAAGCCCTATCATCTTGTCAAAGCTGAATCGAACCAGGGTGATTACGTCACCGGTGTTTTAGAACTTGCTCATCGAGCACGAACCGCCGGACATCAGCCAAATTGGTCGGACGTTCTACCCTTCTATGGACAACATCCCATAGAGTAACGTTGACGAGTAACGCTTACCTATGACCACTCACTCCCTTCAAGCTATTTGGATTACTTCAGAAGCGTTTTATCCCTTTGGGCAACTGATTCGCGCTTCTGACGATGGCGCACCCTATGGCACAAAAGATGCTCAACTGCACCTCCAGAATGGCATTCCTCGGTTTTACATCATGCGTCTGACACGGCGCGGTCGCCTCTTCGATCGCATTACCCGCCACCAGAAGTGTACGCAATGTCTCGGTTCGCTAGAAGGAAAAGATTGGCTATTGGCCGTTGCGCCGCCGAGCCATGACAGTCGCCCACCTCTAGACACGATTACCGCCTTTAGAATTCCGGGAGATTGCTTTATCAAGCTTGAACTGGGCACATGGCACGCCGGGCCTTATTTCGACACCGACTTTATCGACTTCTACAACCTGGAGCTGAGTGATACTAACATCACCGATCACGACACCTACAATCTCAAAACCGCTTACGGTGCTGCCTTCGAGATTTTGCTATGACGCCCTAAAAGCCATTTAGAAGTTTCCCTCCCATGCTTGGAAGAGGGATTTAGGGTGAGAGCAGAAGATGTTGGCAAGAAGTCTATCGGGCATTAACTAATCCTGATTCCAGTGGTTTCAACATCGCCCGTCCCGTCCATGCTCATTGCAATCTTCCTCAATTGCGCTAGCACCCGCGAATGCGGCAAACGTCCCATCAAGATCACTACACGACCCCGCTGTGTGACTCGCAGATCTTCTATCTCTGCGATCGCAACGCTCTCTCGAAAGGCTGCTAAAACCCGCTTTGACAGACCATTGTGATCATATTCCCCATTCAGCCCAATGCGTTCAGGTGGAATTGTGCTGAATAGAGCATAGGGCATTTCTTTCACCGTCGAGGGTTGGTTAGGTCTAGAGGGCAGTCTTTCAACCAGCGGTCTTTCATTCAATGGAGTTGGCATCTGCACCGAAGATTTCATAGCGCTCCGCGAAGAAAAGGTAGAAGTTCTCTTTATTAGAAATTTATAAAAGAGTTTCGACAATCTATCTCAAGGCGGAGGTTATTTTTAGTATCAAATCTAACAAATGCTAGAAAGAGCACTAATTGTATTGCAAAACACAATACAATCACCATGCTTTTCTCGATCACGAGAGCTGCACAGCAGTGATTAGCTCAGCCAAGTTCTAAAGGATCGCGGAAGGAACGATACCGAAATTAGATTGTAAGTCAGGACACTGTAAAACTCCAGAATTTGAAACTGGACGTTACTTCTAGCAATCAATTGCAACAGTTTTAGCGAACGACTTGTTTCATGTAGTTCCCCCATAACCCAGCAGCGATACCGCTATTCCCGTTTGTAGAGGTGTTCTCGTCGTTTCCTAACCAAATTCCCGTTACAATTTCGCGATTTGGTATATACCCAACAAACCATAAATCTATATTGTCATTTGTTGTTCCGGTCTTGCCTGCCTCTCCCAAACCGAGAGCGGCACTTTGCCCTGTTCCAGAGCGCACCACGCCTTGCAACATAGAAGTCATCGTATTAGCAACGTCCGCTGGAATCGCTTGAACGTTATTCTCTCCGTCTTGATCCGCGCGGTAAACGATTCGACAGGTGCTAAGGTCTTCGCGCGTTTTACAATCGCTACTGTCGAGAATGCGTTTAATCGTGTGGGGTCGATTCTGCACACCTTGGTTTGCCAAAACGCCAAAGGCTCCGGTCAGTTCTAGCGGAGTGACTTCGCTTTGTCCTAAAACGAGTCCGGGCACGGGATTTAGATTTGAGCGAATGCCCATCTTGCGAGCCGTATCAACGACTTGGTCGAGTCCGACTTCCTGAGCGACACGCAGTGCAATCACGTTCTCCGATTGGGCAACCCCAGTCGCCATATCCAGACTACCGCCGCCAGTCCGACAGCCATCAAACGTGCTGCCACCCCATGAGAGCGGAGCACACGAGAACGACGCACTGGGAGGAATGCCTTGAGCGATCGCACTGGTGTAGGCAAAAATTTTGAATGTTGATCCCGGCTGACGCTGGGCTTGAGTGGCCCGATTAAATTGGCTTTCTTCATAGTCCACGCCGCCGACTAGTGCCATCACCTCCCCTGTTTTTGCATTCAGGGTGACTAAGGCTCCTTGCGAAAATCCGGCGCTACTGCCTTGAGTCTCGACCGTGTTACGTAAGTTACTTTCGGCCGCAGTTTGCATTCGCTTATCGAGTCCGGTTTCAACAATGAAATTGCCTTCTCTTGCCAAATCTCCACCGAGCAACTCTTCTAACTCGTCAAACACCGCGCTGTAGTAATAGGGCGCGATCGTACTGGTTAATTCTTGGCGAGCCGCCGGACTGATTTCCAACCGCGATCGCCGCGCCCGCTGCGCCTCTTCTTGTGAAACCATGCCTTGCTCTGCCATCCGCGTGATCACGCCATCGCGATACCTGATCGCACTTTTATAGCTCCGAACTGGGTTAAAGCTGTTGGGTGCAGGCAGAATTCCGACCAGAGTTGCCGCTTCAGACAGATCGAGATCTTTGGAGGACTTGCCAAAGTAAAACTGAGCCGCATCTTCAAACCCGTAGATGCCGCTACCCAGGTAAACCCGATTGAGATAGGTCAGCAGCAAATAATCTTTGCTGTAGACCGTCTCCAATTTGAGCGCCACGATCGCTTCTCGAAGCTTGCGACCCGCAGAGTCCTGTCGCCCTACATAATCTCTGAATGTGTTTCGCGCGAGTTGTTGCGTTAGGGTACTGCCCCCTTCTCGAATTTCGCCGCCTTTGATATTGGTGACTAAGGCTCGACTTGTACCAATCGGATCGACGCCAATGTGCCAATAGTAGCGAGAGTCTTCAGACGCCATCAGGGCCTTGGGCAAGTAGGGCGAAAATTCGCGTAGGTTTTGCATTTCCAAGTGGCGTTGGGTGCGCGGCGTTCTCAACGGTTCGCCATCTTTAGACGACACCACCACTGGGCCTTGAACCGAAACGGGCAGTGGGTAAACCGAAAATTTTTGCCATTCAACGCCAATAATCAACGCGGTTAGGGCTGAAGCGGCTGTTACCCCATACAAGCCATAGCGCACCGCTTTGAGATACCAGGGAATGGGATCTTTGAACTCAAGGCGAACGGCAGCGGCGAGTTCTGGTGGCCCTAAGGTCAGCACATCACCGTTGTAAAGGGTTTTAGAGCGGAGTCTCCGCTTCCCGCGATAGATGCCATTGGTGGACTCTTCATCGCGGATTAAAAAGCGCGATCGCATCGGGATGCCCAAAAACTTGCGCTTGCGATCGCGCTTCACCACTAGATGCGTCTGGCTCACGACCGGATTTCGCACCACAATGTCACACGCCTTAGAACTACGCCCCAACACGTAGCGATCGCCCAGTAACGGAAAAACATCGGCGGTTGGCGCGTCTGCATCCTGCACCAAAAGCTCTGGTACACGGGCGTTAGGCTTAATTTTGAGACGAGAGAAGTTAATTCTTGTCAGCGTCGTCTTGACTGCCTGAGTCATTGTACCCAGCAGCGTTTTCGATGCCTTGCGTGAATTTCCAGCAGGGGGGCGGGGGGGTAGCGGCGGTTGAGTCATGCGATATCGAGCAGCAGTACTGCGTTCCATTCTAAAGGAGGAGACAGACGAAGCATCGCCCTTCGTCTCCTCTGAGTATCTCTAACTACCGTTTGAAGGGGTCGTGTTCCGCCAAAATTTTCTCTAGTTTTGCTTCATCGACTCGTGAGATTAATCGTTTTGATTCGTGAATGTCGCGTACTGTCTTCGACAAGCTGAACGTAGAGGCAATCGAAAACACCGTTCCCATGCCCACATAGGACTTAACCCAGCCATCCACAGGCAGGCAGAAGATGCCTACGGTGGTTGCCGAAACTGAAATCACGAACGCTGCCCACGATTGAACAATCCAGGCATTGCTATGGATTTGGGGAGCGGTATCGAGTTTCTGCATACTAACCTCAAAAAGAAAAGGAAATTGTGTTTTCACAATATCAGTTAATTCGTACGCGAAGTATTTTAAGTGGACACTCGACAAAGCGGCTTGAAAATGCACAATTTGAAATCTGGACAATTAAAATTTTGGACGAAAACGAATGCCCATTTAATCGTTTTGCATAGTTCAAAATTTCTGCCGTGTAAAGCTTTGATGAATTTTAATGACCTTGCAAATAATGAATGATGAGTAGCAATCTCTCACTTTATTCAGGTCTCCTAACAATCTTGTTAGACAGGTAGATATTGTCTGATTAAACTAGTAGTGAAGATTCGTGTGTAACGTTTCGCAATACTCCTCTCTGCCCTTTGTCCTACTCTCTTCTAAACTCACATGCTTAATTCAACCCAGCCTCATCGTGTCGTCATTATCGGTGGCGGCTTCGGCGGACTCTACGCTGCCAAAGCCTTTGCTCAGTCCGCTAACGTCGAAGTGACTGTAATCGACAAACGGAACTTCCACCTGTTCCAGCCACTCCTCTATCAGGTAGCTACTGGAACACTGTCTCCAGCCGATATTTCGTCTCCCCTGCGATCAATTCTCAGTCAGCAGAAAAATGCGCGCGTCTTGATGAAAGAAGTCGTAGATATCGATGCCGAGCAGCAAGCGGTAATTACGTCAGAGTCGGTGATTCCGTATGACACGCTGATTGTGGCAACCGGAGTGAGCCATCACTATTTTGGCAACGATCAGTGGAAGGAGTCGGCTCCAGGTCTCAAAACTGTAGAAGATGCGCTCGAAATTCGCCGCAAAATTTTCGTGGCGTTTGAAGCGGCAGAGAAAGAAACCGATCCCGAAAAGCGTAAGGCACTGCTGACGTTTGTGATTGTCGGTGCAGGTCCGACGGGTGTTGAACTAGCAGGCGCGATCGCAGATCTGGCATACACCACCCTGAAGCATGATTTTCGCACGATCGATACTCGTGAAACCCGCGTGATGCTGCTAGAAGGACTCGATCGTGTCCTGCCTCCCTTCGCCCCCGACCTCTCTGAAAAAGCCAAAGAAGCGCTGACTCGTCGTGGCGTCACCGTGTCAACCAGCACGCGAGTCACCCAAATTGAAGCTAATGCCGTTACGTTTCAGAAAGGCGAAACAACAGAAACGATTGCCGCGCAAACGATTCTGTGGGCAGCAGGCGTGAAAGCGTCCTCGATGGGACGAGTGCTAGAGCAGCGTGCAGAAGCTTCGCTCGATCGCGTCGGTCGAGTCATGGTCGAGGCCGATTTGAGTTTGCCAAAGTATCCCAACATTCTTGTGATTGGCGACCTAGCGCACTTCAACCATCACGATGGAACGCCGCTTCCAGGAGTCGCCCCGGTTGCGATGCAGGAAGGGGACTATGTAGCGCGGCTCGTTCAAGCGCGGCTGCAAAATCGTGCTATCCCTGAATTTGTCTACCGAAACGTGGGCAGCCTTGCAGTGATTGGACGCAATGATGCTGTCGTCGATCTAGGATTCATTCGATTCTCCGGCTTTATTGCTTGGTTTGTCTGGATCGTCGCGCATATCTATTACCTGATCGAGTTTGACAACAAACTTGTCGTGATGGTGCAGTGGGCGTGGGATTATGTCACCCGTAAGCGAGGGGCTAGACTCATCACCGGCACGGAGCTTGAAGAATTAGGGACAAAGCCAGCCTCAGAACTTGATAAATCTCCGATTAAGGTGTAGAGGAAGTAGGGCAGACAAGGAAATATGAGTAGGAGTGGGGAATGAGGTGACTCATTCCTACTCATATCTTTTTCTTGTGTTCACTATGTATCACGCCGTATCGCCTGCTCAACAGTTCTTTCAGCAAGGAGTCCGACTCGCGAAGGCTGGGGTTTATGAGGACGCGATCGCGCTCTTCCAAAAAGCGTTAGAGCGGGAGGCAACATCCTATGAAACTTGGTACGAATGCGGCAAAGCCCTACACACACTAGAACAATACGAAGAGGCCATCGAAAGTTTTGCAGAGGTTCTCACGCTCAAACCCGACTATGCTCCCGCTTGGAACAATCAAGGTATCGCGTTAGCACAGTTAGGCCGCTATGACGAAGCGGTTGCTAGCTATGATCGGGCGATCAAGATTTTCCCGCGTAACTACAAAGCTTGGTACAACCGAGGCAATGCTTTGATGCGGCTTAATGCTAACTATGAAGCACTGCAAAGCTACGAACAAACCCTAAAACTCAAGCCTGACTATGCTAGAGCTTGGTACAACCGGGGTATTGTTCTCACCCATTTTCAGCGCTTTGATGAGGCGATCTCTAGCTATAGTCGTGCATTATCCTTCCGTCCTCATTTTTCGGCAGCACACTATAACCAAGGCAACTTACTATACCGAACCGAACGGTATGCAGAAGCGTTGCTCAGCTATGAGCGCGTGTTAGAGATTCGTCCGACCCTGTATGAGGTTTGGTATAACCAGGCGAATGCGTTACACAAGCTGGGATTTGATGAGAAAGCTTTGCTTAGTTATGACAAGGCGTTGGAGTTGAAGCCGAGTGCGTGTGAAATTTGGTGCAGCCGCGCGACTGCCTTGGATGCTCTTGGTCGATATGACGAAGCCACTACGAATTTCCGTCGTGCCGTTGAGATTAAACCTGATTTTTATGAGGCGTGGTACAGCTTTGGCAGCAGCTTTCATCGACGCGGGCAGTACCAAACCGCGATCGCACAGTATGACAAAGCGATCGCTATCAAATCCGATTTTGCAGAAGCGTGGAGCAATCGTGGCATTGCCTTGAGAAAAATGGGGCGCTACCAAGATGCGATCGCCAGCTTTGATGCCGCGTTGAAAGTTAGCCCCAACGAGAATCGAACTTGGTATCGGCGGGGACGAGCCTTGGCCCATCTCGGCAATAGTGAAGGCGCGATCGCCAGCTATGATAGAGCGTTGAAAATTAATTCAAATTATGCCAAAGCCTGGTGCAGTCGCGGCGTTGAGTTGAGTCGTTTGGGTCAGCACGAAAGCGCGATCGCGAGTTACGATCGTGCGATCGCGCTTAATGAAAACCTTGTAGACGCAAAATCTCGACGCTCTGCATCTGCTAAAGCTCTAGATGCCGAATCAAGCAATTTTTAAGATTAAATGATTTATAAATGCGAAAATGATACCTACTAAAAATTCGTAGCTTGTCAGTTAAGTTAAGCCGTTAAGGGTAACAACTTAATAAACCGCAAACTACGAATTACGCTTAGGTGTTATTGAAGCGCAAAGTCAAAAAATTATGCTTTGTCAAGAGTATCTTTGACTGCATCTTTTGCATCTTCTTTAGTGTTGCGAGCTTCAGCTTCGGTCTGCTTAGCTTTACCTTCTAGCTTATCGCCAGGGTCGCCACTAACATTACCTGCTGCTTCTTGCACTTTGCCTTCAACGTTCTTAGCAGCAGCTTTAGCTTTTTCTTCTAAACTCATGATTTTACTCCTTAATGTTTTGACTAGACGCTCATACAACCGCGTCGCTTTATTTAACTGTATTCAATATAACCAAACACTTTCACACCAACATCTAACAGAAGATACAGTCTTAGTCGAATTTCTAATTTTGTTTCTCTGCCTAAAGATTGAATAAAGCATTGCACTGAACCATTCTGAGTTGGGAAAACGCTCTGATTAGAATTTATAAATAAACTCTAGCTTTTTCCGCTCCACAATAGATAAAAAGTACTGTTCATCGGTTTGGATCAAGAGGTTTGAATCAGAAATTGATCCACATCAATTCGTGTTGCCACATTAACTCTTAAATACCAACTCTTTTAACTCCTAAACTGTGGGCATCGTCAGCAAAAACGCCATGATTCGTCCGCTCAATCTTCAGCAGAAATTGCTCTATAGCTGCACCTCTGCTGGAATCAATTTGATGAATACTACCGTTGCCACTTGGCTTCTTTACTTTTACGCGCCTCCATCCAACTCTGGTCGCCCTCAATATCTTTCTGTCAGTTTGGTTGGCGTCTTGTTGACAATCGCTCAGCTATGGAATGCCGCGATTGATCCGTCTATTGGCTATTGGAGCGATGTTAGTCGTAGTCAGTGGGGGCGACGGCGACCCTTCATTGCGTTGGGAAGCTTGGTTACGGCTGTAGCGCTTTTGCTGTTGTGGACACCGCCTACTGCAAAATCGGGGTTGCTCAACGCTATTTACTTTTTGCTGGTGACGATCGCGTTCTATACCGGGCTGAGTTTGGTTGGCGTTCCCTACGATGGCAGCTTGGCAGAAATGGCGACTACTCCTGCTGAGCAAGTCAACTTAAGTATGTGGAAGAATGTGTTTGGCATCATTGGCGTGCTGTGTAGTGCCTTCATCGCCAGCGTTTTGTATAGTCATTGGGGCGCGATCGCAATGAGCTTGGCGATGGGTGCAATTTGGTTGGCATCAGTGGGACTGTCGCTACTGGTCTTACGCGAACGAATCCTTCCTGTTGCCCAAAGTTTGAGCTTTCGGCAAAGTATTGTTATCACCTTACAGAATCGACAGTTTTTAATTCTATGTGTCTCAACGATCGTCGTGCAGACGGCTTACGCGATGCTGCTCTCGAATCTGCCCTACTTTGTGACGCTGATTGTTCGTCAGCCGGAACCAACAGTGGGCAGGTTTCAAGGAATTATAGTTGTTGCGATGCTGCTTGCGGCTCCGATGTGGAATTGGCTGAGCCAGTTTTATCCCAATCGTCGGTTACTGTTAGTTTCCATGCTGGGATTAGCAACTAGCAGTGTCCTGCTGGCAGGAGTTGGAGTGTTGCCGGGAGTTGCGCTTGAGGTGCAAGCCGCGATCGCGCTTGCACTCATTGCTCCTTTTCTCGGCGGCTACTTTGTGTTGGTGTACGCACTCATGGCCGCAGTGGTTGAGTATGACGAATGGCTGACGCAGCAGCGCCGAGAAGCTTTTCACTACAGCGTTTTCTCTCTCTCAGCAGGAATAGGAGTTTCCTTATCGACGCTAGTGATAGCGCCCATTTTTTCACGGTATGGGTATACGGTAGAGCAGCCGCTGGGGGTGCGGGTTGTGTTCCTAGCCGCCGCTATTCTAGTTGCGCTGGGTGCGTTTGTGTTTTTGGGATACCGTCTGGGAGACACGCTCTCCGAAACGCAATAGAAAGACAAGATTAATTGCATCCGCCGCTATGCAAGATCTCCGATTTCTCGAAGAAATCGGAGATCTGGATAAGCCGTTCTTTGGGTTCACGGACTTAACGATACAAGACTTGCAGCATCTCTATAGGACAATCCTCACAGATGGCTTGAGAGTGCTAGATGTCGCTTTCGTAGGTGATGAGCTTTAAATGCTGAGCATTGACAATGAATTCTTTTGCTAACAAATACCCAGAGATCGTCCAAGTTTGATATTTTCTCGCCTCTTTACCAATCAAACGTCCATCTGGGCCGTCATAGTATTCGGGCCAATGATCGAGCAATAGACGACGCTCCGCAATTGCGATCGCATGATGTGCCAATTCTGCCCGCTCCATTTTTCGAGCCGCTGCTGCCAACATCCACAGCAACACGGGCCAACTTCCGCCATTGTGATACGACCACGGGCGATTTTTTGGATCGGCTCCCGTCACGGTTCGCCATTCTCGGTCTTCTAGGGCTGGATAGCATACCTTCATCGGCATTTGACCGACCAGATCGCTCCATCGCAGCTCAATCAGATTCAAAATGCGCTGCGATTGCGACTCGTCAGTTAACGCTCCCATAATCGCCATCAAGTTACCCAACGCAAAAAACCGACAGTCTAACTGAGACGGACCTAAATTACCTGCTAGGTAGCCTCCTGCTTCGGGTAGCCATTTTGCCAACCAGTAAAACGGAATCGAATCAGAGTAAAGGTTAAATTGGTTCAGTGCTTCTTCACCATATTCCTCAACCCGATAGCGGTAAATCACATTCAAGCGCTCCGAGTCTAGCCAGTAATTGTCTCGTAGTTGCATTCGCAGCGGCTGCAAACGGCTGTGAATGGCTCGTATCATGGCTTGATTTTGCGGATTGGGCAGCAGGAGTTCCAGACTGGCGCGGAGCGCAAAGTAGAACAGCGACTGAATCTCGATCGGGTGCCCATACAACCCCATGCGCCGATCAATCATCGTGGCTCCATCGGGAACCAGCATCATCGGGTACATATCAAATCGATTGACTAGACACAGTTCGAGAATGAGGCGAATTCCTTCTTGAACATCGTCTCGCTGACCGAGAGCCGTATCTTGAGTCGAAATCACGTAAGCGCGCAATAGAATGATCCACCACAAGCAAGCGTCTGCTGGAGCAACTCGCCCGATCGCATGATCACCAAAATCAGCTTTGAGATATTCCTTCCCATTAATTGACTGAATCTTGAAACTAGCAGGCATCAGCCCACGGCTGGGTCTCAAACAGTCAAGCTGAGTTGTTTTCGGCTGTAGTTTCAGTGTGGCTTCTAAGAAATTGCGAACAATCTCTGGTTTGCCTCGAATCAGAAACAGCAGCGCTGAGGAAATGAAGTCTCGAACAAAACACTGATCGTAATTTAGGGCAATAATATCTGGGTCAGACGCTGCGATCGTGCCAACGGGCTGTCCTTGATAATAAATAATCGACTTTTCCAGTGCATCCCACGCTTTTTCTGCAAGTTCTTGGTTGCTCAACGCTCCGCCCTCGTCTAAAGACAATGAATCAGGCTCTATGGTAGATCAATCCAACAAAGCTAGGAACGAATGCCAATAAACGCTCATATTGTCCTAATACAGACTGTTCTAAGCACATGAACACAAAAAACTGAGCATCCAAATTTTCAATTGTTTAAGAAATCAAAGATGTTTTTATATACAACTTCGCCCATAAGTTGGACATTTTTTGAACCACATAAGTTGAGCAAATTTGAGAAGGAAAACTGACCTTATCGTGCTGTCTCACCTTGCAACTTCGATACTTCTAGCCACAAGCTGAACAACAGTACAGACACACGAGCATAAACTAAACAAAGTTTTGTTTGTATAACTTTATGACTAAATCTGTTCTCATTTTCTACGTATTAAAAATTAGTTAAAGAAGCGACCACTCCAAAGATTTCTTCAATAAACTTTGCTTGTTTGAGAAATACTATTTCCTTACTCCATTCAGTTGTCCTTCGCAAATCATATTCATCGTTTCAATCCCTCGTAGCGTTAGTCTTGCCGTGTTGAAGTCCTTTCTAGTTGGCTGTCTACGTGCTGGCGCTGCGGTATTTTAGCGACAAAGGTTGTTCCTACGCCCACTTCACTCTCAACAGTGATTTGCCCACCGTGCAAGTCCAAACATCGTTTCACCATCGTCAGCCCTAGCCCAGTGCCAGGAATTTTACCCACGTTATTCGCCCGTTGAAAGGGTTCAAATAAATGCTTTTGAGCATCAGGAGGAATTCCAATTCCGGTATCTCGAACTTGTAACATAACTTGTCCAGCGGTACAGGAGAGGTCAAAATAGACCGGGCTACTTTGAGGAGAATATTTGACTGCGTTTGAAATTAAATTCGTGAGAATGTGTCTGAGGAGCTTTTGATCCAAGCAAGCATTCTCACAGTCACCTTGTTTATTGAACAAAATGGGGTGATTTAAACCCGTGCTGAATTGAATTTCCTCCAGTAAACCTTGACAGAACTGCTCCAAATCTAGAGGGGCTGGCTCAAACTTTAAGCTTCCGCCTTCGACGCGACCAATGGCCAATAAATCGTTCAACAATTGATCCATAGATCGGACTGATTGTTGAATCATGTATAAGAACTCGCGTCGTCGTTCTTCGGTTAGATTGTGATTTTCATGCTCAAGTAACTGAGCACAACCTAAAATAGAGGTCATCGGACCCCGGATTTCATGAGCGGCCATCGACCAAAACCGAGATTTTAGCTCGCTCAACTCTTTTTCTTTCTCTAAAGCAACGCGAATGGCAGTTTCTGATAATTGGCGGCGCAGGGCAACCTCGATCGCAACATGTAAGTCTCGCTCATCAAACGGTTTCACAATATACCCAAAGGGTTCTGTCGCTTTCGCTCGCTGTAATGTGGCTTCGTCGGCATAAGCCGTTAAATAAATAACAGGCGTATCAAAATCGGCGCGAATTTGTTCTGCAGCTTCGATGCCGTCCATTTGACCTTTTAGCCGGATATCCATTAAGACTAAATCTGGTCTTAATTCTGCGACCTTGTTAATGGCTTCTTCTCCGGAGGCCACCGATGCAGGTACGACATACCCCAACTTCTTTAATCGCTTTTCAATATCTCGAGCAACGACTCTTTCATCCTCAACGACTAAAATTCTTTCAGTAGCCATTTATTATACCTTTCCTGTATTTTCTAATTCTAAAAATGCGATCGTAAAGGTCGTTCCTGCCCCTTCTGCCTGATCGAGTTCGATCGTGCCCTCTAGTTGCTCAGTGAAGATACAGACTAATTCTAAGCCGAGTGATTCTGTGTTACGAAAGTCTAGTTCTGGCGGAAAGCCAATCCCATTATCTCGAACAGTTAATATAAATCGATTGTCAGAAGCAGGGGAAATCTCAATAAGGATTTCATTTTCTGAGGTTGGGGATGGAAAGGCATGTTTCAGAGCATTGGAAACTAATTCATTGATAATCAGTCCACAGGGAATGGCTGTATCAATATTGAGCCGAACGCCTGCCGCTTGGGTACGTAGCCTTGCTGCCTGTGAATTCGCGGCATACGATCGGAACAAATTGTCTGCCAAGTCACGAACGTATTCATCAAAGTTAATTTTGAGTAGATTACTCGATTGATGCAGCTTTTCGTGAATCAGTGCCATTGAACGGATCCGATTTTGGCTGTCCTTAAACAGTGTGAGGACTCTTTCATCCTTGATGTAGTCGGATTGAAGTCTCAAGACACTCGAAATCACCTGTAGATTATTCTTGACCCGGTGGTGAATCTCTTTCAGTAGGGCTTCTTTTTCTTTCAGTGATAGCTTTAGTTGCTCCTCGGTGCGCCTGCGCTCCTTAAGTTCGTTCTGGACTTGCTGATACAGTTCAGATTGTTGAATCGCGATCGCCATATGAGTGGCGAGTTGCTTTAGTAGCTCAACTTCAAATGACTGCCATCGCCTTGGTCCAGAACAGTGATAGGCACACAATAACCCCCACAAGTGTTCTCCTTGCAGAATTGGTACGACCAAACTTGCTCGAATATCGTATATAACCAGAATGTCGATATGACACTGAGTTAACCCAGCGGTGTAAATATCTTCACAAACCTGAATCCGCCCTTCTTTATAGGCCTGGGCATAGTTTTGTCCAAAGCACGTATCCCGAACGCTGCTGTTAAGCGCAGGTCTCCAACCGTCCTCGACCGACTCGACCACGGTCGTGCCACTCCAGTCTGGGTGGAACTGGTAGATAATCACCCGGTCGGTCTTGAGGAATTGTCGGACTTCCTCTACAGCCGTTTGGAGGATGTGATTGAGGTTAAGGGATTCGCGCATGTGTAGCGCCATCCCAGCTAGAATCTGGCTGCACTGCAGTTGTTCCAGCAAGCCTACCGGATTTTCTAGCAACTGCAGGTCTAACTCTGAACGCGGGTCTTGAGTGGATTGAGATCTTGAGGTCTCAAACTGCTCGATCGATCGCTGCAGTTGTTCCACAGTGCTGTGCATCTCGTTTGGGTTCAGAGCCTCCAAAAAACTCGTTGGTGAGACCACTCCTAAAAGGTCTCCCTGGTCTCCGTACACTCCAAACCGCTGCACTTTTGTTTGCTGCATTTTCCAGTAGGCAACTAATACCGACTCTGAGGATGCAAAGTGCAGGAATGGGGCGCTCATTACCGCTTCGGCCTGTATCTGCGATAAATCTAGCCCTAATGCCCAAAGCTGAAGAACATGCCGCTCTAAAATCAATCCCACAGGTTGGGAGCCATTCTGCGTATCGTCTGTTGCCATTAGCACCACACACTCCACTTCACGATCAACCATGAGTTGGGCTAACTCAAGAACTGTCGTTTTTGCAGGTGCTTGAACCACTGGCGAAGAAACAATCTCTGCTAACTGCTTTGATTTCAGTAATTCATCTAGTTGTAAGACATTGCGAAGACTCGCTGGGGTAATGATGCCGAGCCATTGCTCGTGTTCATCAACCACAGGAAGATGATGAATCCGATGCTGACGCAGTTGAAATAGGGCAGTAAAAGCGTTTTGATCCTCAGATTGGGTTAAGGCAATCACAGGTTGCCGCCCACCGTCAGCAACTGTTACCGCTGTTAAATCTCGCCCTGAGACAATTGCCCGTAGTGCGTCTCTTTCGGCAAACACCCCCAGAAGCTGTGTCCCTTCCACAATTAGAATACCACTCGCTCTTGCTTCGCTCATCAATATAGTATTGAGCGAGAGTTCCAAACCCGGAAGAACGCAACTGCTTTGCGCTTTGCTCATCATCGCGATCGCGTTGCTGAGAGACGTATCAGGAGACACAGTCAGCGGGCGTCGATCAATTGCAGGGTCTAAAGATAGGAAAGGGACTGATGAGTTTTGCGAGTGCATGGAGGCGGTAATTTTTTAGCAGCAGGACTCTATCGAGAGGCTTGTCGTTTAGCCGAGCACAATGGAGGTAAATCAACTGGAGGTTAATCAACTCAAGACGATTGATGTAACTTTTATATAAACCATATGCACTGAGTTGAGAATATTTCTCTTGATAGAGCTTTGGCCTCCTGGGTGGCTTAAGCAAGGAGTCGTTTTGCTGTTTAAGTCCTTCAAAATTCCAACGTTTCAGTTCAAGATTTTTTTGATCCAGTAGAAGCTGTTGAAAGAAGTTCAGATCCTCCTAATCTTCAAAGGGTGATATCTCAATCTTGCACCAGTTCACCAAAACTTGGGAAGAGCCAAAATAATTTGAGTCGCAGCAACTCTCAATCTCGTGCATCCCGCGTGAGGATCAGCGACAAAAAGCACGGAACTCAACACTCAAACTCAGCACTTCAAAGAAACGTGAACTTTATTTATTGACAAGCCCCAAGCTTTACAACGGCTTCATAAAGGGTTGATTCAGGGTATGTGATGATCAGTGACAACTTCAAATCGGTTGCTCTACCCATTACTTTTCTCAAAATTTTATGAAAATTGCTCTGGTCAATCAGCCTATTTGCCAAGTCTTACCACCGGGCTTATCGTCGGTTGGGGCGTGCAGCTATGGATTAGCGGCTTCTCTAGCGCAGCATCCTGAGAACCAAGTGTTTATTTATGCTCGGCAGCAAACCGTCAATCGGCAGCTTTATCCAGACGTAGAGAATAATTACGTCGATCGCAACATTCACTTTCGATTCTTGCCTTCGCCAAAATCTGATCAAATTCTCAGTAAGGCAGCACGCGGATTTTATCAGTACGTTCCATTCGCACCGATCTTTAATCGCGGCATGAAGCCTGCCCCCTCACAGGCAAACTGGCGATATCCAGGCTATTCTCGTCGCGTTGCGCAAGATATTGGTCAATTTGATTTTGATATTATTCACATTCAGCATAGTTCGCAATTTTTGCCAGCAGTGCGGGAATTTAGCCCAAAAGCAAAAATCATTCTTCAGCTTCATGCCGCGCTTCATCCGCAATCTGATACCACAATGCTGGCAAATCGTCTGCAATATGCTGATCAAATCGTGGCAGTGGGCAATCATGTGGTTGACAAGGTGCGACAACGGTTTCCTCAGTTCGTCGATCGCACAGCAACCTTGTACAACGGCTTTGATGCCAAGTATTTCATACAGGAAAAACAATACAAAAGTGATCCTCAATCCGTTAAGCGCGTCATGTTTGTAGGCCGCGTGACGCCGGAAAAAGGCGTTCACTGTCTGGTTCAAGCGTTTAACTCCGTTGCAGAACGCTATCCGAATGTGGAACTACTCGTGTATGGCGGAATGGGCGTCGGCTTACTCGAAGAAAGTTTTCCAATGAACGATCAAGCACTGCTGCAATCGATGCGTTCATGGTACAAAAATTACATTCAACAGCTTCAAGACCTGCTTGACCCTAAGATTGCACCTCAGGTGAAATTTTTAGGTTCTGTGCCTTACACCGAGCTGATGCAGCAGTATTATGCAGCCGATGTCTTTGTGTTTCCGCCGATTTGGGAAGAACCATTTGGGTTGCCGCCGATCGAAGCAATGGCAGCCGGAACGCCTGCGGTTGGAACACGCCTTGGGGGCGTCATGGAAACGATCGTGCATGGTGAAACCGGATTGCTGGTTGAGCCGAATAATCCAGCAGCGTTGGCAGATGCGATCGTACAGTTGTTGGAAAACGATTCCTTGCGCGAATCGATGGGACGCGCTGCGCGGCGGCATGTGTTCCATCACTTCACTTGGGATCGCATTGCCGATCGAGCGATGAGCTTATACAACGGGCTTTTGGGCTAATTCAATCCCTGATTCAGTATGCGGATGAAAGGACTTGAACCTTCACTTCTTGCGAAACCAGAACCTAAATCTGGCGCGTCTACCAATTCCGCCACATCCGCGCATGACATCCATCATATCAGGGTAGGGGAAATTGGGAACAAAACTGAGGCAAAAAAGCAAACTCTGTTCGCCCCAATTCCCATATTCCAACTCCTTCTAACCCAAGCTGCCCAAACTGAGTGGAATCAAATTGCCTTCGATCGTGAATCCCAGTAGCATTTCTTCGCCGGATTGAATCGGCGTTCCTGTAATAGCGCAGCGCTCGTCTTGCTGAGCGATCGCTTCAATCGTGGCTCGAATATCATTGGCAGACAGTTGCGGCGTAAAGTCGCCTGATCGCTGATGCACGTACTTCCACAAAATATCTCGAATCAACGCTTGATATCCTTGACTGCCAGAGAGCGTCTTGAGTTGTTCTTTTAAGTCTTTTTCCAAGCGGATGCTGGTGACTTCCATTTCGGTGGTGCTGGTGCGAGTTAAGGTAGGCATTGCTTCGTCTCCTAAGGTAAGTGTGGACAGGATATAATACAAGTGTAGTACGCGATTCGTAGACTGTACTCGATTTCTGAAAGTTCTTTGTCAAGCTACAGTTCTTTGTCGAACTACAGTTCTTTGTCAAACTGTCAAACTACAGTAGAAACGACGTGAGGGCGGTGAAAATCGGAGACGACATTTATCACAAGAGAATTTGGGAATGATTTAGAGCATTCATTACCACTTGCTGTAATTGCCCTTGATTCATTTTGCCTTGAGCATTTCTAGGAAGTTGTTTAACTGCAATCCAGTGCTTTGGATATTTATAACGACTCAATTTTCCATCTAGTCTCTGCTGAACTTGACTAGAAGAAACCTTAAACTGAGGAACATAGACAGCTACGATCGCTTGTCCCCAGGTGTGATCGCGAATTCCCAAAACCGCTATATCTTTTACTAACTCTGTTGATCGAATCGCAGATTCTACTTCTGATGGAAATACGTTCTCACCACCCGTAATAATTTTGTTGCTCTCTCGTCCAAAGATGTGTAAAAATCCTTGCTTATCGATGTAGCCTAAGTCATCTGGCTGGTAATCTGAGCGTTGATCAAAATTTGGATAATAGCCCAACATTAAGGACTGAGACTGAATGGAAATTTTATGGTTCAGAATTTCGATTTGAGCATGAGGAAGCACGCGCCCACAGCCACTTTGATCATTTAAGAAATCTGTTGGCTTGAGCGTTGCAATTTGAGACGCCGTTTCGGTCATGCCATAGGTCGGGGCAAGGGGAAGACGAAGCGATCGCGCCTCTTCTAACAGGGCATCCCAAGCAGGCGCACCGCCCAATAAAATCGCTCGAAATTGGCACAACCAAGATGCCGAAGAAGGTAAAAGGCGCTGAAGTTGTGTCGGCACAAGCGAGAGAAAAAAGCCTTCAGCCTCAAGCCGCTGTCTTGCTTCAACCGCTTTCCAAGGCAAAATGATCAGCTTGCCGTTCGAGAGCAGCGATCGCATCACTTGCATCAATCCGCTCACATGATAGAGCGGCAATAGACAAAATGAATGAACAGCATCACAGCCGAAATAATTTTGAAATCCTTGCACCGAAGCGCTCAAGGTTTCCCAAGTATGCATCGCAAACCGAATATTTCCCGATGTTCCACCCGTTGCAATCATAATTAGCGTCGAATGTTCATCCGCTCCATCCGCTCCTTGCGAAGCGTTGAAGGCGTTTGTTGCATAATCTGTTGTCACCTTGCCCCAAATTACAGTAGGGTTCGCCAACTGGAATACCTGCTGCCATTCAGAGCTGCCCCAATTTGGATTGCAGAGAAACACACGACAGGGAACGGAGCAAGCTGCCACAAATCCTGCTAGAAAGTGGAGCGGATCGGATTCAGCCAGAAAAATTGTTGGAGTTGAATAGCGACGCAGTTCCTGATACCGTTGCTGGGCTAATTGTAGTAATGCTTCAGCATCGTAACCAATCAGCCACGACTGTTTAGCCCAGTGTTCAAGCAGCGTTAGAGGCGTTGCCATAATTCCTCAAAGTCTTCCATCATCAACTCGTTAAACCAGTGCGTTATGCCATAGCCAGCGGCCCGATGGGATAATTCTGATGCAAGTTTTAAGCCCACATAACGTGCGATCGCGGTTTCAAACACCGAAGAAAACACAGCATCAATCTTATGATGTTGACAAAACTGACGTAGCCGCGACGGAAATCCTGCGATCGCGGCTTTAATCACAAAAATTCCTCGCCACCCATTTTCATAACAAGTTTGCAATTGCTCAAACGTTGCTACTGATTCATCTAGCGCGATCGCAGTTATATGTTGGGAACTCAGCGCTAACATTGTTTCAAACTGATGAATCGGAAGCGGCTGTTCTATAAACTCGATGATGTGGTGATCTGTCAGAGCTTTGTTCAACAAATCGCATCGGTCTAACCACTGCTGCGTTTCGATTAGGTTGAGTCCTGCATTGGCATCGAGTCTCAACTTAGCAGTGTCAGGAATTAATTCTACTAATCGTTCTAGCGTTTGCAGTTCATCTGCGATCGCGTTTACTCCAATCTTCCATTTGAAGGTGCGATAGCCCTGCTGCCAAAGGTCTTGCCAAGCGGAACAAGCCTGTTCTCCTGTCGGTAGCAACGCGCTCAGACTCTGCTCCATGCTTTGAATCGATCGAGGTTGGGCACTCTCAAACCCAAACTGACACGCAGGCAAATCATTGGGAATCGCACGAATGAGCGCATCATCGATCGCTGTAGGCAAGGATTGGCAGAATGCGATCGCGGTTTCAAACGTCTCTGAACCAAACCACTCCAACGGTGCAATCTCTCCAAATCTAACGATTTGATCGTCGCTCAGCCGCAAAATGATGCCCTTGCGGACGTGCCAAACTCCATGACTAGTCAGCAGAGGGGGATGGAACGCGCGGCAATAGGGCCGAAATTCAAACCGCATTACACCCACGGTAAAAAGAAGCCTAATCCCAATAGCAATCCACTCCAAAAATGCAGTTCAACAGCAATTAACCGACAAAAAGTAAGCTTATGGGGTTGATCATACTGCGTTCCAATCACGTGACAAAGCCGCTTTGCAACAGGCAAACTCAACATCGACAACAACGCCCAAAACGGAAAGACTTTTAGAATCACAAACAAAACCGTAAGCGCATAAATGCTGCTGCAAATCCACGGGAGCAACGCCGCTGCTCGTTTACTTCCCAGCCTGACAACAGGAGATTTTTTGTTGGTCGCCGCATCATCTTTAACTTGGTTGAAATGCGAACAAAATAGAATCAAACTAGTCGCAATACCCACCACGATCGAGGCAACAAGATTTGTATTCGACCAAGCTTTTGTTTGGCTGTAATAGGCAGCAGAAAAGGCTAATGGACCAAATGCCACAAAACACAAGGGTTCGCCAAGCCCCTTGTAACTGAGGCGGAAAGGAGGCCCTTGATAGACATAACCAATTCCACAACAGAGCAGAATTAAGCCAATTACGGTGAAATCCTTTTGTTGAAGTGCGATCGCGCTAATGCCTGCTAATCCCAACGCTAAACAAAAATTGCTAACCCAAAAGATCAGCGATTTATTCCCCGTCATATTCACAAGCGAATTGGCTTTATTGACATCAACTCCCGTTTCAGAGTCAAAAACGTCATTGCTAAAGTTTTCCCAAGCCAAAATTAAGATCGCTGAGAGCAGAAACGTGAAGAAGATTGGAAAATTGAATGCTTTTGTTTCAGCAAATGCAACAGCAGAACCAACCCAAATGGGCATGACAGCAACGCTGTACATGGGTGGCTTAATCGCGGCATACCAGAGTTTTCGATTTACACGCTCGATCGTCCTCGTGGTCATTCGCACTACTCCTATTATCCTCAAACGCTAGTCAAATATCCTTTCCAGTCTCCCACTCAGGTTTGAGAAATCTTCTGATCGGTTATAGAAACGTTACAGTATTGGGCTAGGTAGCTCTAGATGTTGCAACTCTACATCAAAGCTAATCCGACTACACATTCATCTGCAATAGTACCTGTGAAGGTCATTTTTCTGTTAGGAGCAATTACTTCAAGCTGTGTGGGAGAGCCAATGAATCGTTTGCCAAGCAGTAGCATGTCAAGCCGTTCTACAACCAAGCCATAGGGTGGATCTGCTTTTAGACGGAGACATTGTTGACCCCGACGCTCACGAATCGTGATTGCTCCTCCACTGAATTCAACGTCCCAAGAATCTGAACTTGCTTGCCATTCGTTGTCTTGAATCTGAAGAATCAAATTACCATTGCTGTTACAGAAGTTGGCAGATAAACGAAATGGTCCACCTTCAACTTCAGGACGCTGAATAGCAAACAGTGGTGTCTGCTGCACCAAAACCGGAACTATGCAGGAGCGCAAAGTAAGACCACCAAACTGGATTGATGGATGATTCATTCCAAAGTCCCAGCTTCCAAAGGAAAAACCTGTCTGTCTACATTTTGGTGAGGCAAGCGCTTCCTTAACCTTCTGTTTTGACCAGACGCCTCTCGTTACATATCCATGACAGGTAGGGCAAAGGAGCGCAATACATTTAGCGCAATGTTCAGTTGCTTCTGAAAATTCAGGGTCTACATGTTCGTAATCAATAATACTAGAACCGCAAATAACGCATCCAAATCCGCAAGCTTGTCGAACTGACCGCTTTATCTCAGCAGAAATAGTTCGCGACAGCCCAAATCGGTTCTTTTGAGCAGACACAAGGCGTCACCTTAAGTAGATTTTAACCGTCTAAAGTCTAGCTATCTAGCCGGACTCTATTGCAGAGAAATTGAATTTAATTTACATATTTTTAAGGTACTGATTGTAACCAATCTCCTTTAACTTTGCCTGCTTGTCTCGTACTATATTTGCAAGACTTTGACGGTACTGCTGGACTTTTGCTAACAACTGAGGATCGTGGCTTCCCAAGATTTGAACCGCTAACAGTCCAGCATTTTTTGCATTCCCGATCGCAACCGTTGCCACCGGAATTCCGGCAGGCATTTGCACAATAGAATAGAGCGAATCAATCCCTGAAAGCTGACGAGTCTGCACCGGAACTCCAATCACCGGAAGCGGCGTCAGTGATGCTACCATTCCCGGTAAATGTGCGGCTCCGCCTGCCCCTGCAATGATCACTTTGAGGCCTCGATGATGGGCTTGCTTAGCATAGTCCACCATTCGTTCTGGCGTGCGGTGAGCCGAGACAATTTCAACTTCATGAGGAATGTTAAACTCCTCGCAGACCGCGATCGCAGCTTGCATGGTCGGCAAATCTGAATCACTGCCCATAATGATGCCAATTAAAGGTTGAGTCATAGAATTGAAGACATATGTTGTTCTAATCGCTAAAAGCGGATGACCGATAGCTTTTTGATTATCAATGCTCGTGTGCCGCATTTCCAAGGCGTACAGCAAATTTGGATTCAAGATGGCGCAATTAGCGCCATTTCTGAAGAAACCGGACGAATTGCCCCCGTGCCCGTTCTGGATGTTGCAGGCGATTGGATTTCTCTCGGCGGAGTTGATTTACAAATCAACGGAGCGTTGGGTTTAGCCTTTCCCGATCTCAATTCCAGCAATGTTGATCAATTAGCAGCAATCGGTCAATTTCTTTGGGATCAAGGTGTTGACGGATTCCTGCCAACCCTTGTAACTACCTCCGTTGCCAATATTCAGCGCTCTCTCGCCGCGATTAGCTCTGCAACGCTTCAACGGGGTGAATCTTACTTCGGACACGCCTCTTCTTCCCAAATTCTTGGCGTCCATCTTGAAGGACCTTTCCTAAACCCGCAAAAACGTGGGGCGCATCCTGAGGAGTATTTACTGCCGTTGACCGTCGAGCAAATTCAGCGAGTTCTGGGCGATTATGCCTCTATTGTCAAAGTTGTAACGCTTGCCCCCGAACTTGATCCGACGGGAGACGCGATCGCTTACCTTCGTTCGCTTGGCATTATCGTTAGTTTGGGTCATTCTCAAGCAAGCGCCGAGCAAGCGCAGCAAGCCTTTGCTAGAGGCGCATTCATGGTGACTCATGCCTTTAACGCGATGCCCAGTTTGCATCACCGAGAACCCGGATTACTGGGAGCCGCGATCGCGGCTCCAACGGTTCAATGCGGTTTCATTGCCGATGGACAACATGTTTCTCAAATCATGCTGGATGTGTTCTTGAAAGCCAGCCGCTACGATGAAGGCGCATTTCTGGTCAGCGATGCCCTCGCACCCCTCGGTTTACCCGATGGTCGATACCCCTGGGATTCGCGAGAAATAGAAGTGATTGAAGGAACGGCACGCTTGCTAGATGGCACACTTGCAGGAACAACGTTATCTCTTCTAAAGGGAGTGCAGAACTTAGTTCAATGGAAGATTTGCGATGTCGAAACCGCGATCGCATTAGCGACAACGGCTCCAAGACGTGCCATTGGTCTCTCAACTTACCTTCACCAGCCTGCTCATCTTATTCGTTGGGTTCTGGATGACAAAACCGATAGCCTAAGCTGGCAGCGCATCACACCTGAACTTGTAGCTTCGCAATGCTTTCAAGAAATTAAATCTTATGTGCCAGATAAAATTCTGTCTGATACGAACCCGTAGTATTTAGGTCAGAGACGTAGAATTCAGATTATTGTTAGCCCTACACACGCAAGACTATTGTTATTTTGCCATGCTATCATTCTGTCTTCAGGGTGCAAGGGATAATGTCTAACCAGACCTGACTCAAACAGTCTTTAGAGCATTGAGCTGAAGAATCCTTATAAAAAACGGGGCACGGTTCAGGTGCCCCCAAGATACTCAGATTGACTTGTCAAAGCAAAAGTTCCTTCGCAGCCACCCGCAGACTACCGTGGTATTGTAGGCATCTGCGCGAGGTTGTTTAGGTTTTGCCTGTCCGTAGGATAACTGAGAAGATGCTGCCGTAGCTTAAGCTACACAAAAAGTTTATCAGAACCTCACGTTTGCAGGCGATTTACCCCATATCCAGGAAACAGCTTTCATACTTTAAATATGAAATTGAGAAACCGCTCCGTAATTCGCGTATGGGGCGTTTTTTATTCGTGCCCCATAAGTACTACCATAAAGCTTGGTGAAAATAAGCATAAACGAGTCTATGAACGGGACGGATGATAAGACTGAGGTGCGCGACTATTTCAACGCGACGGGCTTCGATCGCTGGCGGCGAATTTATGGAGATGGCGACGTTAATAAAGTTCAGCTTGACATCCGCACTGGGCATCAGCAAACGGTAGACACGTTGTTAGGCTGGCTTAGAGCTGATGGCAATCTTTCCCAATTGACGATTTGCGATGCGGGATGCGGGGTCGGTAGCCTCAGCATTCCGTTGGCTCAGGAAGGAGCCAAGGTCTTTTCGAGTGATATTTCCGAGAAGATGGTCGGTGAAGGAAAGGATAGAGCAACGGCGATCGGGTTGAGGGATAATCCAACGTTCTCTGTCAGCGATCTAGAAGAGTTGACCGGAACGTATCACACGGTTGTCTGTCTAGATGTGCTCATTCACTATCCGGCAGAACAGGCAATGGATATGATCAAGCATTTGGCGAGTTTGGCAGAGCATCGGCTGGTTCTCAGTTTTGCGCCAAAGACGTTTTTGCTGACGATTCTAAAGAAAATTGGTGAGTTTTTTCCAGGCCCAAGCAAGACAACTCGCGCTTATCAGCACCGCGAAGCTGATGTGATTCGCGTGCTAGAAGAGTGCGGATTCACAATTGGACGCAAGGCAATGACTAGTACGCGATTCTATTTCTCGCGGATGCTAGAAGCGGTTAAAGAGTAACGGGGTTGCGATCGCAGGTTGCGTTCTCAAGAAATGGATGTGCGATCGCACAGTTCGGCTAAATCAATACTTCTCCGCTTCTATTTGAGGTGTTGACAAGGCAATAGTTGAAATACCATCTCTGAGGGGTTGGCATGTTTAAGCATGTTTCTGAGATCATGTATTTTGTTTCTGATCGTCGTGCTGCGGCAGAGTGGTATTCAAATTTATTCGGCATTGAGATTACATTCTTAGAAAATCCAGAACACTTCTTTATTCGCGTCGGCAACCAAGAAGTCTGGTTTCATCAAGCAGACAGCAAAGTGCCATCAGGCACGGCAGGACATGTAGCCTATTGGCAGGTTGACGATTTCGATGCAGTACTTGAGCGAGTAACACAGTTGGGCGCGAAGCTCTATCGAGGACCTTTGGATCGGCAAGATGGGAGTTATATGTGTCAAGTTAAAGATCCGTATGGGAACTTGATTGGTTTCATTGGCTCAAGGTCTAGAGCAGAAAAAGGAAATGAATAAATTAGAGAATAGGTAAGGTAAGCATCAGAAGATTGTTTGCGCAAGTTTCTGCTTAACGCTGCCACATCAGTTCATGATTTGCGCATTCCACCTGAGAATCAATTAGATAAATTAGTTGGCGATCGCAAGAGGAAACATAGTATCCATAGCGATAATCAGTGACGAATTTGCTTTGTCTAAACATTAGCTTAGCTGAAACATAATCACTGCCTGAAAACAAGCTAATTTTTGGCTAATTTTCTGAGCCAGATCCAATCACCTTCAACTTCTGCGATCGCGTCCTTCAAAAACGGATCAGTCCGCGTCCGATTGGGTGCAGAAACCAACGCTATAAATTTTTCAACCTGCTCAAAATTTGGGTTGAACTGGAGAGTTTGTTGTAAAAACTGCCGCACCGCTCGACGTTGAAGCGCGAGGGGTGATTGCTTCAAAATCCGGCGGTTCAAACGGGAATCATCCAAGTCAGTCGCTTTTTCGCGCAAGGCAGAGGCTTCTGCTTCGAGATAGTCCACCTCTGCACTCAAAAGTTCCACCGTTTGTGCAAGATGCCGCTCTGTTTGAGGATTGAAGTGAGTTTTGAGATAGGGCAATAGCTCGTGACGAATTCGGTTTCGTGCATAGCGGAGGTCTTGATTAGTTGAATCTTCCCAAATTGGAAGATTAGCGTGTTGGCAAAACTCGCCTGTTTCAGTCCGAGTTGTCTCTAGCAAAGGACGAACCAAAGTTAGAGTTGAGCTGAGCGATCGCATCCAGCCTAACGATCGCAGCCCGTCGGCTCCGCTGCCTCGCATCAAATTGAATAGCAACGTCTCCGCCCGATCGCTGGTGGTGTGCCCAGTGACGATCGCGCTATACCCTTCTCGATTCGCGATCGCGCTCAACACGTCATAACGCCACACTCGCGCTTCTGCCTCACTTGCCGGAACCTGTTGGGCTATTTCTAAATAAAACGGTAGATTCCAGGTCTTAGCAACGTGGGCCACATGATCTGCATTGGCTTGAGCATCCGAACGCCAGCGATGATCGCAATGCGCGATCGCTAGCCTCCACTTCCACTTCGGCTGCAAATCGAGCAGCAATCGAGCCAGACAAATTGAATCCTGACCTCCAGAAACCGCCATCAGAACTGCTTGATCTGGTTTCAGCAACATGCGCTGACGAATCGTTTGATGCAGGCGAGCATGAAGCGGTGTCCAGAGGAGGCGGCTCATCGATTAATAATCGCTATCGTCAGAGTAAATATCGTCAATTGGGCGCGGACGCAGCTTATCAAGCGGTTCTGAACGAGCAGACGAACGCTCTGGCAGGGTTCCGGGCGGCTTGAGAGGCATGAATTCTAGCCGAATGCGGACTCTACCACGCTGCCAACCACCAGACGTAAAGCGCAGCGCTTCACACGGGAGTCCATCGCCAAACCACGCTTCATTCTCTTCTGTCCAGTCGCCTTGACGATCGCTGACTGCTTGAGCCAGTTGGTCGAGAAATTCGCTGACCTTGAACGTCGGATTCGACATCAAGACCCGACCGCGATCGGTAAACAACACTTCATCATCGCTCAAAGGTACAAATCCGTTATCCATAGTGATAGTTCGCTCTCAATCTCGTTCTGAATGTGTGAATTATAGGACTTACGCATCGGCAACGGATTTGATAGAGATGTAACCCATGCATGATTCTGATTTCAATTGAATTGTGATTCTGTTACATCCGCAGGCGAAGCCTCTTCCGAAGATATCCGCCAGCCGCTGCCAATGGGACTTTGTGCAAGTCCTAAATTATAGAAACCAACCGTAGCTATGAAGCCCTTTACCTAGCAGATTGACACCCAAGTAGCAGATCCATACGACGACAAACCCTGCTGCTGCAAGAAGTGCCGGACGCCGACCTTGCCAACCTTTAGTAATGCGGGCATGAAGATAGGCCGCAAACACAAGCCAAGTGATCATTGCCCATGTTTCTTTCGGATCCCAACTCCAGTAAGAACCCCAAGCTTCATTCGCCCAGACAGCCCCAGCGATAATGCCGATCGTCAGGAGGGGAAATCCAAGCCCAATGACGCGGTAGCTGATATTGTCCAACGTATCTGCGAGGCTAAGTCGCTGCGGGGAAAGGGTTGCTTCAGTCGAGACTGAATTTAAAACGGCAGTTCCGCCTCCTTGAATCGGAGTCTCTATTGGTTCTGCTCGGCGCAACTGATAGGAGCGCTCGCGATAACTGCCCGTCCCGACCGAACTTCCGCGCAACTCGACATTCTGACCCCGCGTGACCACGAGAAATGCGATCGCTAGTAGTGCCCCGACCATCAATGTGGCATAGCTCAACATCATGACGCTGACATGCATCATCAGCCAGTTAGACTTCAGCGCTGGTACCAGTGGAGCCGACGCTTGCATCGTGTCTGGCAACGTCAGAGCCGCAAACGCTGTAATTGCCATCGCCACCGGAGCCGTCACTACCCCAACTAGCCGACTGCCGCTCATCTGCTCGGCGACTAGGTGCATCGTTGTGATACCCCACACGAGAAAAAATAGCGATTCGTACAAGTTGCTGAGGGGGAAATAACCCGCTTCTAGCCAGCGTGCGCCCAGCAGAACGGCAGTGGAAAGGTTTGCGATCGCCATTCCTGCAGTTCCTAAGCTAGCGAGGTAGGATTGCGGAAAAGCCGCTCCAACCCAATAAACCAGCATCGTCACGAACAGAACCGCAAATGAAACGTTGTCTAATATGCCTTGAAGTGCGACCAAATCCATGTCGTGTTTTTTCCCCCTGCAATCAGCAGACTTTAGCATCTATTGATCATTGTAAAGGAGCAGGGAAAGGCAATGGAAACGACAAACAGCAAAACTGGCATTTATAGATTAAAACACTACAGTCCAAGCGTATGTTTTAGTGCTTTGTCAAGCTCGACTGTTGGCAGTGAGCCAATCACACGGTAGATTGCCAAGAGCGAGATTGTTGCTAAGTTATCGGTCATCACAACTGAATCTGTCAGCAAGCCCGACTCTTGACCCTCTGGAGAACTCAGCAAGATCGTGACACGACTGGGATGACCTGCTCGATCCATTTGGCTCGTGATCATTGCAACGATTACTTGGGATAAGCCGGTTTGCAAATTGTTGGCTTGTGCGACTAGAGCGGGTCGCGTTTTTGCAGAACTTAGATTGGAATTGGGAAAAAGCACCAGCGCGATATCGCCTCGCTTAATGATTGACTTTGACGGTGTCATAGTCGTCATAAATACTCATCTCAGGACTGTTCCAGTCATCCGAGAAGTTGGCTAGACTCGCTCGTAGAAGCTCAGCCTGTTCTCTGTCAATTCCTTGAGAGGCTAAATCAATGTCATCGGACTTCAGAAAAGTCACCACAACTCGTGTTCCTTCAAGCACATCGCTAGGGTTCTCTACGAGTTCTACGCGACCGTTCCGGTAAACTCCTTCAACACGGGTCAGCATCTTTCGCCTCTCTTTAAAGTTGTCAGAATTAAAGTTTTCAGAACTGAATTCATTATGAATTTGAGTGAAGCCACCGCAAACAGCCTTTGGCTCTCACAAGTAACTTTAGTCAGTCGCTTTAGTGCAGTTGGTTTCATCATCGTTCTGTAAGTCTACTGTCTAATTTAATATTTGGGGAGCTTCTGTGCATCTACAACTCTGCGACCCACTTTGATTTTTGATTTTTCTTTAAGTTGGTATCTATCACTGCCGGACAATTCTAGGTATAGACGCCACAATAGAAAGAATTATCAGAATCGGAAGAGGTGCTTGTGGCTTTATACGCAGAATTACATCGTCATCTCGGTGGGTCAGTTGTGCCGCGAGTATTGTGGCGCTACCTACAACGCAACGAATCAGACCTCATTGATCGCTTCAGTGAATATCCCGAATTCGAGGATTTTTATACTCGTCCTCGAAATACGTTAGACGAATACTTAGAACTGCATACTTTAGTCGAAGGCGTGCAGACGGCGGATGCGCTGCCGTATTTCATTTACCGCTTAATGCGCGGAGCCTACATTTTCGAGAACTTGGCTTATTTAGAGTTGCGCTATACGCCGTTCTTGAGAACAAATCCTACACTCACCCAGTCAGAGCGCATTGACCAAATGGCTCAGATTATCGAAATTGTGGGTAAAGCAAGTCAATTAAAAGAATATCCAATCGTCAGTAGCCAAATTCTGTGTATGCATTCGCGCCTGCCCTATGAGGTGAATCGCGCCCTAGTCGATTTAGCAGCGCAATCGCGAGAATATGTTTGTGGAATTGATTTGGCCGGGGGCGATGCCCATTACGCAGAGCGGTTGGATGAGTTTGTTGAATTGTATGCCTATGCGCGATCGCTAGACCTCAATACAACTTGTCATTTGTACGAAACAACCGACGGGCATTATCCAAAGCTTCTGCCATACTTGATGCGAATCGGACACGGAATTCAAATTCCGTTGCAGCATCCTCACTTGCTCAAGGAAGTTGCTGAGCATCAGCAGTGCCTCGAAGTATGCCCAACCACCTACCTAAAAACAGGAACATTGCAAGACTTACGGCAACTGAAGCAGGTGTTCGACTCATGTTTTGAGGCAGGCGTAGATATCGCCATTTGCACTGATAACGCTGGTCTTAACGATGTGCGGCTGCCGTTTGAGTATGAAACGTTGCTGACACAAGACATTATCGGCTTTAAGGAACTGCAAGCCTGTCAAGATGCTGCTTTCCGTCATGCATTTGCGTGGAGATATGCTCAGCGCCCCGCCTCTTTGCTCAATCGAATCTTAATGACGGATGCAACAGCAAGTTAGCCCTTCAAAAGACTTTAGATCTTAAACTTGAACTTCAATTCAGCTCGATTAAGATCTAAAGCCTTTTCTCAATTCACTACTGAATGAAATTAAGTCCCACGCTTGAGTGAAAGTTCGACCTGCTGAAATTCTTGGGCAACTCGATCTTTTAGCTTCTGAGGGACTGGGCGGTTTGGATAGGAGCTATAGTGACCTGCCAGAGAGTTGAGCGCTGTCCGCATCGTGGTAAAGGAACTCAGCTTGGTCAGATTAGAATCTTGACGGTAGCGAGAGGCAAAGTCATTGATCAACTGACGGGCACTGTTTTGCGCCGGAATTCGAGCCGGATCGTCTTGAGGCAGCTCGATCGCGGCTTTCAACGTGCTGATAACGGACAGGGTATCTTCCTTGTAATTACCTGTCAGCCCACTGGGAGAAGAACACCCCACAAGAGCGATCGCCGCCACTAACACCAAAGCCAGCAGACGAGACAAATAGCGCTTCATAAGCCTTTATGTGTGAGTGAATAAAAGTAACAGTTTTTTAATCCTACCGTGATTAGGAACAGCGGGATCACTGTCACGTCGCTCCGCAAGTTTGCCACAGAATCTACACCTAATTTTCTACCTAGAGTTAGAACTGGGCTAAAAACAACCACCGGAGAGACACCTACCAATCGTCTCTCCGGCGGTTGTAAAACTTCAATCGGCTTGGTTTAACCGAAACGCCCACTGACGTAAGCTTGAGTTGCTTGTTCTTTCGGACTCTGAAAAATTACTTCTGTGCGATCGTACTCCACAACATAACCGGTTCGCTGTCCTTTGCTATTCGCTTCTACGTTAAAGAATGCCGTGTAGTCAGAGGCACGAGAAGCTTGCTGCATGTTGTGAGTCACGATCATAATCGTGTATTTCTCTTTGAGTTCTTGTAGCAGATCTTCAACCTTAAGAGTTGAAATCGGGTCGAGGGCAGAACACGGTTCGTCCATCAAAATGACATCTGGCTGTACGGCAACGGCTCTAGCAATGCACAAGCGCTGCTGCTGTCCACCAGAAAGGTCAGTTCCAAACGCTTTGAGCTTATCTTTCACATCGTCCCAAAGCGCTGCTTGCTTAAGCGACTGCTCGACGAGTTCATCCATGTCGCCCTTATAACCCAGCAGCCGAGGCCCAAAGGCGATGTTGTCATAAATTGATTTTGGAAACGGATTCGGCTTCTGAAACACCATTCCAACTTGCCGACGCACTTCTACCGGATCAATCTCTGAGGCATATAAATCTTGGTCGTGATAGTAAATCTTGCCTTTGATGTGAAATGACTTGATCAAGTCATTGAGCCGATTGAAACAGCGAAGAACGGTGCTTTTGCCGCAGCCAGACGGTCCGATAAATGCCGTGATCGAATTTTTGGCAATATCGATCGAGAGATCTCGAACGGCTAGAAAGTTGCCGTAGTAAATATTGAGATCTTCGGTGTGGAAAACGGAATCGGTTTGGCGGGCACTTTGAAGTCGGGAAGTCATAAAAGTCTCATTGAGTAAAAATGACTAGTCAAGAACCGAACAGAATTAGACTATAGAGTGGATGAGATCGCCTGAAGCTTGGCAGAGCCGATCGCAGCAGGCGTAACCCAAGCGAGGGTTAGCAATCACTTACGTCTCCGCTGAGTGACCAAACGAGCCAATATGCTCGTTACAAGCACCAACGCCACCAAGACTAAAGAAGCCGTCCAAGCCAATTGTTGTTGGCTTGCGTAAGGAGCCGTTGCAAAATCAAATACCAAGCGTGACAGCGTGGCAGTCGGTTGCCAAACCGTAGTATTCCAGTATCGGCTAAATGAGGCAGTAAACAAAACTGGGGCAGTTTCGCCTGCCGCACGGGCGATCGCTAGCATGATCCCCGTTAAAATCGCTGGAACAGCAGCAGGCAAAACAATTTTCAGCGTCGTCTGCATCCGAGTTGCGCCTAACCCGATCGCCGCTTGCCGGAAATCATTGGGTACAGCTTCTAAAGCTTCTGCCGCCGTGCGGACAATGGTCGGCAGCATCAAGATCGCCAACGCTACCCCCCCTGCCACAGCAGAAAACGTTCCAGTAGTCAGCACAACAACGGCATAGGCAAACGCCCCGATCACGATCGAGGGAACGCCGCTTAGCACGTTAGTGAAGAAGTTAACCCATTCTGCAAGCCGAGTATCACGACCAAATTCTGACAAATAAATGGCGGCGACAACCCCAAATGGAATGCTGATGGCAGCCGCGATCGCAACAGTTAAGAGCGTGCCAAGCAACGCATTTCCAAAGCCGCCACCGCGTAATCCAGGAGCAGGGGGAAGTTGAGTAAACGCTGCAATGTCTAGCCGAGGTAAGCCATTTACCACCACATAGACTAACACCGCAACCAACGGAATCAGGGCAAGCAGGGTAAATAGAACTGAGAGTACCGTCATTGCGGAAGCAAATAGCGTCCGGGGTGAGGTAGGCGATCGGTTCAAACTCCCGGGGCGTCGAGCAGTGGCAAAGTCTGGAGCAGGCATGTCAACGGTTCCTAAAAGCTAACGAATTCTCAGTCTCAGGTTCTTAGGTTAGGGTCTTAATCTTGCAAACTTTTAGTTTCACAAAACTATCGCCTCGCTTACAGTTTCAGACTAAAGCGGCGAACCACAATTTCAGCTAAAACATTCACCACTAGTGTCAGGCCAAACAGCACCAACGCAGCGTACATCAGGGCAGAGACCTGAAGTCCCCCCGCTTCCGCAAACTGATTTGCCAACAGCGAAGAAACGGTTGAGCCTTGAGACAAGATAGAAAATGAGTCGATCGTGTTGGAGTTACCAATCAGCATAGTGACTGCCATCGTTTCGCCCATCGCTCGCCCAAGCGCCAACATCACACCGCCAGCAATACCAGAAAATCCTGCTGGCAGAAGAATCTGGAAGATCGTTTCCCACCGGGTAGCTCCTAAACCATAGGCAGCTTGGCGCAATTCAGCCGGTACAGCGACCATGGCATCACGGGAGATGGCGGCAATAATAGGCAAAATCATGATCGCTAGAACAAGCCCGGCGGCATAGATGCCAGGACCTGCCGGTGCAGTGCTAAAGAGCGGAATCCAGCCCAAGTTTGCGTTTAACCAAATCCCGACGGGGCGCAGAAAAGGAATTAAGACAAAAATTCCCCAAAGCCCATAGACAACGCTAGGAATGGCTGCCAGCAGTTCAACTAAAAAAACAATCGGCTGCTTGATTCGAGGGGGCAAGAAATCTTCGCTCAAGAAAATCGCCACTCCCACTCCAATGGGTACGGCAATGAGGAGGGCAATAAATGAAGTGACGAGCGTGCCATAGATTTGGGTCAGTGCACCAAATGCACCGTCAATGACGCTCCATCGATTGGAGACTAGAAAGCCTAGTCCGAATTTCTGAATTGCTGGCAGAGCATCTGTTCCGACTCTCAGGGCGATCGCAACCAACAGCAAGCCGACCGCGATCGCGACCGCCGCCGTGCCCCAGACAAATCCGTTGTCTATCGAGCGAGCGGTCGCCGATCGCTTACGATTCATCGGTGAAGAATGATCAGTTGTCGAAGCCATAACATCTGTTGGCAAAAAAGGTTAAGGAGCGAATCGCAAGGGTCAAATGCTGTTGCCAGTTCATCAAACGACTCACTAATAAACTAACAGCAGCACTCGCCACCTTTAGCTAAATCGTAGATTTACTTCGTTGCCACTTTGATTGTATCTAACGCAGACGCTGCCTTCGTTGATAAATCATCGGGTAGAGGAATGTATCCCAGTTCGGTAGCAATTTGCTTACCCGGCGCAGAATATGCCCACCTCATAAATTCAGTCATTGCTTTAGTTTTGGCTGGCTCTTCAGGATTCTCATAGAACAGCAGCCAGGTTAAGCTGACGATTGGGTAAGCATCTTTTTGCTCCGGATCGGGCACAGAGAGGGCGAAATCAGCCGGAACTTGAGCGCCGCCTAACGCTTTTGCGGCCGAATCAGGAGTCGGCGTGATGAAGTCGCCTGCCTTGTTCTGGATGGACGCCATTTTCAGCTTCGTCTCGTTGGCATAGGAATACTCGGTATAGCCGATTGAACCTCTGGTTTGCTGAATTTGAGCTGACACCCCTTCGTTGCCTTTTGCCCCCGTTCCAGTGGGCCACTCAACTGTTTTTCCTGCTCCCGCCTTCCAGTTCGGGCAGGCTTTAACGAGGTGCTTGGTAAAGATATCTGTGGTTCCACTTCCGTCTGAGCGGTGAACAAATGTAATCGGATCAGCAGGCAGATTCACCCCCGCATTGTCTTTGGTAATCTTGGCATCGTTCCACGTCTTAATCGAACCGTCCGTGATGCCGCAAAAGGCTTCGCGCGATAGTTTGAGATTATCGACGCCATCCAAGTTATAGGCGAATACAACAAATAAACCTGTTGAAGGGACTTGAACAGCTTGACCACGAGCAGCAGGAATCTTTTGACGCTCCTCTGCTTTTAGAGGAGAATCTGTTGCCCCAAAATTAACAGTTCCGTCTAGAAAGCGCCTGACACCCGCACCACTGCCCACAGAGTCATAGCTAATTTGAACCGCGGGGTTTTGTCTGTTGTATTCTTGGAACCAACGCTGATAGAGCGGATTAGGAGCAGTTGCACCCGCACCACTTACCGCTACCGTATTTCCTCCTGCCGCAGGTGCAGCTCCGGGGCTGCCGCCTGCTTGAGGGGGAGCGGTTGGGGTGTTGGGAGTACAAGAGGCAAGACCAACCACTAGCGCGATCGCAGAGGTGGAGAACAGCGTCCGACGAGTTTTGCTCACTAGAAAAGACATAAAAAATAATGCAGGGCAAGTGATATCCCTCTCAGGGTACACCGCGACCTTAAAGACAAGGTTAAGGCGGATTTATTCTTGCCTCAGCCTATATTTAATCTACAGTGTTTTCCTTGAGCTATATCAAAACTGCGGCTATTAACGATTCAATAGCTCCCGGCAGTTTTCACCAGAATGCCCTAGATCATTTGTGCTTTTTTTGAATGTTAAGGTTTCTAACTTAGGTTAAGTTTAGGTAAACACTCATTTTTAACTATGAAACGATTTCAACTTGAAAATTGTTCAGCATAAACACTTTAGCTTCTTCCATAAGAATCGATTGAACAGAAATAGGAATTCCTATTTTTATAGCTAGACGAAATGCATCGAGTATGCTTCTCAGGATCGAAAGAGTCAGTTATAATAATCTCCAAACCAAGAGTTCGGCTGGGCTATTTTGAGTAGTGCCAATGCCCCTGCTCCCACAGCTTTAACCGAGTTCGCCCTCACAAGATTTGTTTGGAGAGAAGCGTGACTATTTATATTGGAAATCTGTCCTTTCAGGCAACTGAAGAGGATTTAAAGGAAGTCTTTGCTGAATACGGTGAAGTCAGCCGAGTCAGCCTTCCCACTGACCGAGAAACGGGCAGGAAGCGTGGATTCGCCTTTGTTGAGATGGTGGATGATACGCACGAAGATGCGGCGATCGCCGCGCTGGATGGAGCCGAGTGGCTCGGTCGCGAATTAAAGGTAAATAAAGCAAAGCCGCGCGAACCTCGGGCAGGGGTAGGCGGTAGTGGCAGAAATTTTAGCCGGGACAACTACTAACACTCACAAAATGATGCGCGCCTATCTTGTTCAGATAGGCGCATTTACTATGGAGTGCGATAGGACTGAGACACTACTTCTAACGTCGCTGGTTCTAACGTCGCTGGTTGAGGAACTGTCCCGCTAGCCCCATCGCATCCCCCAAATCAACGTTTCCATCCCGGTTAGAATCCAAAAATGCATTCAGAACAGGGTTACCGGATTGCTGCACTCCTCCAGTAGAATTTCCGCTCTGCAACAGGTTTAGAGCTAAGGGTACTAAAACAGGCAGCATTGACAAAATTGTATTGGCGTCAAACCCGGTGCGCTGCGAAATATCTTGAGCAACTTGTTGCTGCTGTCCTCCTGGAAATAGAGACTGAACAGCTTGCGGATTGCTGCCCAGTCCAGCGAACTGATTGACAACATCTTGCGGATTATTGCCTTGCTGGTTTTGCAAAGACGATCGCACGTGTCCGCCTAAAATAGACATGATTGCTTGAGTTGCATTACCATCCATGCCATGATTGCCTGCAACTTGTTGGGCAACACCCAAGATGCTTCCCAATTGATCTGGAGAAGCTTGCTGCTGAGGATTGCTAACAGCGCCTAGAATTTGGTCGAAAAGGCCCATAGATCTTTATTCCAAAACGATTTTAGAGAGTGATTAACCTCTAAACGGTAAAAACTTTGCTTTGTAAAGTCAAGAGTGCTTCGTTACCATCACTTGGGCGTCCGAATATAGCAAGTCAGCCAGCATAATCAAGCTTTCATTCTCTAGAGGCTGTCGTAGCTGAAGGAATAAAGGAGAATAAGACAGTACATCGGGCGTTCCGATCTTTTCTCTGTGTTGAGTAGTTTCCATGCCTCTGTCACGACTTCTAACGCTAATTTTTGGGGTTGCGCTGATCTTAGGGCTGGTGATTTGGCTAATCGATTCGCTAAATCGCTTGTGGTATTTGTTGGCGTATTACCCGTTTTTGGGTGCGATCGTGATTCTGCTGATCATTGGCCTGTTGGGAACCTTGGTCGCGGCATTTATCTATTACTTTTTCTTATTGCCAAATCAGCAGCGCAAACGAAGTCGGCGACGAGTTGCGCCGAGGGTTTCACAAGACAAAGTTGAAGCGGCAGGAGAAAACCTGCAAGCGGTACGACAGCAGGTCGCTCAGATTCAAGATGAGGTGACGAAGCAAGAACTGCTGATGCGATCGCGAGAGATTGAACAAAATTTGGCGCGCGGGGAAGTCATGGTTGTCGTGTTTGGCACGGGATCATCGGGCAAAACCTCCCTTGTCAATGCGCTGATGGGCCGGATGGTCGGGCAGGTCGGCGCACCCATGGGCACAACAGAAGTTGGAGAAACCTATCGATTGAAACTAAAAGGCGTCGATCGCGAGATTCTCATCACTGATACGCCTGGAATTTTAGAAGCGGGAGTTGCGGGAACAGAACGAGAAAAGCTGGCGCGGCGATTGGCAACTGAAGCAGATTTGCTGATCTTTGTTCTCGATAACGATTTGCGGCAATCGGAATACGATCCGCTAAGGATGCTGGCGGAAATTGGCAAGCGATCGCTCGTTATTCTCAATAAAGCTGATCTCTATACCGAGCAAGATTTAGAAACGATTCAGGCGCGATTGAGAGAGCGGGTTCGTGGCATTGTCAATCACAATGATGTAATTGCGATCGCGGCAAATCCTCAACCCTTCCGGATGGAAACGGGCGAAACGCTGCACCCTGAGCCAGATGTGATGCCGTTGATTCGCCGACTTGCTGCTGTCCTGAGAGCTGAGGGCGATGATCTGTTAGCCGATAATATTCTGCTTCAGTCGCAGCGCTTAGGAGAAGAAGCACGGCGACTGATTGACGGACAACGGCGACGACAGGCCGAAAAAATCGTAGAGCGCTTTCAGTGGATCGGGGCGGGCGTAATTTCAGTGACGCCGCTTCCAGTGGTGGACTTGTTGGCAACAGCGGCGGTTAATGCTCAGATGGTAGTTGAGATCGGGCGAGTGTATGGCTGTGACATTAATATGGAGCGGGGGCGAGAGTTGGCGTTTTCGCTCGCAAAAACGCTGGTTAGTTTAGGCGTTGTTAAAGGTGCGATCGACCTTTTAAGTAAGGCACTTCAGCTTAGTGTGGCAGGTTTTCTAGCCGGAAGAGTGATTCAAGGCGTGAGTGCAGCCTATCTGACTCGGATCGCAGGTAAAAGCTTTATTGAATATTTCCGCCATGATCAAGATTGGGGCGATGGCGGTATTACAGAAGTAGTACAACGTCAGTTTCAACTGAATCGACGGGACGAGTTTATTAAGTCATTTGTGCAAGACGCGATCGCAAAAGTGGTGAAGCCATTGCAACTTGACATTCGTGGAGAAAATGAAGTTGATCCGGGTGAAATGGAACCACTAGAAATCCGGCAACCGATGAAACCGATTCAAGCACCGGAGCGGGTTGAGATTCGGATTGATTCAGATGAAGAAACGCTTGATGATTGGCAGTAATTAAAGTTGTTGTATCTAATTTTTTATTGTGTTGAGGCAGTACTTTACTTGCAAAACAAATCTCGACTCAGCTACATCGTGGATATGGACATTTGAGGTAATCACCATTGAGCTGCTGTAAACTCCATTGGTAAGGCACGCAGTCGAGCTTTGAGAGAATTTAAACAGAGTGAGATAGCCTGCCACGATCGCTCAGATCATTGGCAACATTGTCATGATCAGGCGTAATCAGCGTAAATCCGTGGGGTCGATCGTTTGCGGACATAAAGCTCCAAACCTCCTGAAAGAATCAATAGACTGAGCGCATTCGTCTCGGCCTGTTGCAGAAAGCATGTTACTTGACTACTCGGCTAGCGTTCAAAATGGCGAGGAGGGCAACCCCCACATCAGCAAAGACGGCTTCCCAAAGGGTAGCGACTCCCAACGCACCAAGCAGGATAAAAAACGCTTTGATCGTCATTGCCATGACAATATTTTGGATCACAATCTTATGAGTCTTTCGCCCAATTTGAATGGCTTCCGCAATCTTAGAAGGGGCATCGCTCATGATCACCACGTCAGCCGTTTCGATCGCGGCATCTGATCCCAATCCACCCATTGCCATGCCGACATCGGCTCTAGCAATCACCGGAGCATCATTAATCCCATCCCCGACAAACACAACTTTGCCTTTGCCTGCTTCGCGTAAAATTTGTTCGATAGCCTCTACTTTCCCTTCCGGTAATAGTTCAGCCCGATAGTCACTTAAGCCCAACTGTTTCGCAACTCCATCCGCAACGTTCTCATTGTCGCCCGTGAGCATGATCGCTTTAGGAACATTGATTTTTCTCAGCGATCGAATTGCCTCAACCGCATCCGGCTTCAGTTCGTCAGCAATGATAATTCGTCCAGCATATGTTCCATTCACCGCAAGATGAACAACGGTTCCATCGACATCACAAACGTCATGAGCAATGTTTTCACGATGGAGGAATCGATCGTTCCCTGCAATCACAATCTGATTACCGATTTTCGCTTGAATGCCATGACCCGCAATCTCCTTATAGTCTTGCACTTGAGAATCATCGATCGCTTGTCCGTAAGCCGTACGAATCGACTGAGCGACCGGGTGATTAGAATGAGATTCCACTTGCGCTGCAAGAGCCAGTAACTTTGCTTCAGTAAAGCCGTTTTGCGGCACAATTTGAGTGACTTTGAATATGCCTTGTGTCAGTGTTCCAGTTTTATCAAACATAACGGTATTCACTGCTGCCAGCGTATCCAGGTAAGTTGATCCTTTGACCAAAATGCCGCGTTTCGCCGCTCCGCCAACTCCACCAAAATAGCCAAGCGGAATGCTAATCACCAATCCACACGGGCAGGAAATAACCAGTAAAACTAAAGCGTTATAGACCCAACGGAAGCGATCGGCATCGGTTGGATTATTCATGAATAGCGGCGGAATGATCGCTACGGCTAATGAAAGGAAAACCACGATCGGGGTATAAACTCTAGCGAACTTGCGAATAAACTTCTCAGTTTCTGCTTTCTTGCTGCTGGCATTTTCCACCAGTTCTAAAATTCGAGCGATCGACGACTCACCAAACAACTTAGTCGTCTTAATGGTCAAAACACCCGATTGATTGATCATCCCCGCTAAAACCGATTCTCCGACTTTCACAGTTCGCGGAACCGATTCACCCGTCAGGGCAGAGGTATCAACTTGAGAGTTTCCATCCAGAATTTTGCCATCAAGCGGAATCTTTTCTCCTGGCTTGACGAGAATAACGTCGCCAATCTTGACCGACTCTGGAGAAACTGGTTTGACTTCGCCATTCACTTTCAGATTCGCGGTGTCAGGACGAACCTCTAGCAGCGCACTGATTGATTTGCGCGATCGCCCCACCGCATAGCCCTGAAATAGTTCTCCGATTCGGAAGAACAGCATCACGGCAACCGCTTCCGGTAAAAGGTGAATCGCGATCGCGCCCAGCGTGGCGATCGCCATCAAGAAATTCTCATCGAACACCCGCCCTTTAAGAATGTTGCGCCCAATACTGCATACTCCGCGATCGAGAACGGTGTAGTGTGCAGTTGCTTTTCAAAGAGGATGCCGACCAAGAATAGAGCGACCACGATCGCCACAACTTTAATTTCTTGTTTTAGACCACCATCGCCGTGATCATGATCGTGGTCATCCTCATTGTTGTGAGAGCGTACTGGCTTAGGGTCGTCATCACAACCACAGCAGCTTGATTGAGGAGATCTCTGTGCTTTCATTAGGTTTTTTGAAGGATGGTGACTTTTGAGCTTCTGAGCATAGACTCAGATATTAAGCAGAAAAAGACGATAGACGGATCAGGTTTTTGCTGGGTCAAGATGATCTGCAACCTCTCGGTAGCCGTTTCGACCTTGCGATAGCTCACTAAACGAGTCGATGGGCATGGCTTTAATATATGAACATTAATTCAGATGTTTCTCACTCTAACTGACGGTTGCGGTCTTGATCAAGCGTTTTTAACTAATTATGAGTGCTATTTCCAGAAGTGCGATCGAGCGTCTGATCGTCCCACGATGCCGGATCTTCTGATGGCTCTAAGTGGGTAATCACATGACTTCCGGGAAGAGCGTGCGAGATCGCTAACTCGATCTCTTCACACAGATCATGCCCGTGCTGTACCGTCCATTCCCCTGGTACTAAAACGTGAAAAGAGATAAAGCGGCGCGATCCGGCAACTCGTGTGAGCAAAGCATGAAACTGAATCCCTTTTTCTTGATAAGGCATGAGCAGATTCATAATCGTTTGTTGCTCATTTGCTGAAAGGGAGCGATCGAGCAACCCCGAACCTGTTTCACGCAGCAGCCGAAATCCTGCCCAAATAATGTTTGCTGCCACAATCAGCGCAATGATCGGATCAAGCACCAACCAGCCCGTTAATTTCACAATGAGGATGCCAATCACTACTCCGGCGGATGTCCATACGTCGGTCAATAAATGGTGGGCATCGGCGCGTAAGGTGATGGATCTCAATCGTTTACCCGCTCGAAATAAAACAAAGGCAACGCCGCCATTAATCGCAGTCGCAACCAGAGAAAGCGCGAGTCCTAATCCAACTTGCTCGATCGGAAGAGGATTGAATAGCCGCCCCCAAGCTGCAACAGCAATGCTAATTGCAGCCACCATAATCAGGGCACTTTCCAATCCACTTGAAAAGTACTCCGCTTTAGAATGCCCGAAGGCGTGCTCGGCATCGGGAGGTTTAGTCGCGAAAGAGAGCGCCCAAAATGCTACCACTGCCGCAATTAGATTGATGCCCGATTCGAGTGCGTCTGAGAGCAATCCAACTGAGCCAGTGAGGAAGTAAGCACCTGCTTTTAGAGCAATCGTGATAATCGCGGCAACGATCGAGAGAATGATGTAAGAACGGGCAGATTTTGCACTCATTCCAGCATTCTATCGTCAGACTTGCCAGCAAAAATCAAGCTTCTGATTCATCTAAATGTTCTGCCACTTCGCGATAGAGATTGACCACATGGTGGTCTGCCAAACTGTAATAAATGTTTCGACCTTCTCGGCGATAGCTCACTAGACGCATCGATCGTAAGGCTCTAAGTTGATGAGACACGGCAGATTCGCCCATTTTCACGACTGCCGCCAAATCGCAGACACACAACTCTTGCGCTGCGAGAGCAGACAAAATCCGCAACCGATTCGGGTCTGCCAGAATTGCGAAAAACTCAGCCATTCGCTGTGCCTGTGGGGTTGACAACATTTCTTGCCGCACCTGGCGAACGTTATCCAACTGAATCGGACAGTCAGTTTCGCAACCGAGTACATCAGAATCTTGACAGGATGGCTTTTGGGGATCAGCAGGCTTAGTCATTGCAAACGTGGAGTTTGGCGTATCAGGGTCAAGAGAAATCCTCAACTGGTTTCAGTATAGAGGACGAAAGTGGGAATCATTCTCTGTTCCACGAATGAGTTTATGTTCCTCAATGATAGAGATTTGGGCGTTGCTGAATCCCGGAATGAGCGTAGAGATTCTCAGAAATCGGAGTCTTTGAAAAACTTCAATTTCTTACCCACAAAAATCTTGAAAAACACCAAATTCATATCAAAATTCAGCATCGTCCCAGTCGAACTTAGCAACGTAGATGATCCTTGCGCTCTCGGGTCCGAAAATGCCGTTTGAAAGCTCCTTTTTACTTCTGCTTAGAACGATTTAGGCGTTGAGTTAATACCTCTAACGCTCTAGCATATTGGCGATCTGCTTCAGTGCCGACCTTACCAGGGTCAGTCATTAAGGTTCTTTGTTGTTCAAAAGTCAGATCAACTTTGACATCAGGCTGAAGTCCCTTTTGGTAAATATCTTTGCCTGATGGGGGCAACCACTTTGCCACTGTGACAGCTACCCCTGAGCCGCCTGGTAATTGACGTAACGCTTGAATTCGGTTGTTCCCAAAGGTGGGCTTTCCGACTAGAATCGCCCGATGCTGATCTTGAAGTGCAGCTGCCAGAATTTCGCTGGCATTCGCTGTACCGCTATCAACTAAAATCACAAGGGGTTTATCTGTGAGAACTTTTTGATTTGCTTTTTCCTGCTCAGCTTCACCTCCACGCCGAACTGTTGATAGAATCGTTCCGTCACGTAGCCACATTCGGGCGATGTCGAGACTAGCATCCAAGGAACCTCCAGGATTGAATCTTAGATCGAGAAGATAGCCTCTGACGCCCTGTTGTTCTAAAGTTTGAATTGCTGTTTGCACGTCAGACGATGCGCTCCCTGAAAATTGCAGTAAGCGAATGTAACCGATCTTGCCGTTTGACGTTACTTCAACGCGATCGCGCACCGGATTGATATCAAATTGTTTTCTTGTGATGTTGAATTGGTGTTCTTGATCTCCGCGCTGCACCACGACCTTAACAACAGTGCCGGGTGTCCCTTGAATTAACCCAGCAGCTCTATAAACATTCATTCCCCCAAGCGATTGATCATCAATACGTTTCAGCACATCTTTGGGCAAAATGCCTGCGATCGCGGCAGGGCTTCCTTCAATCGGTGCAACGACAACAATCTGTTGAGTAGTTGCTTCAACAATTTGAAGTCCGATCCCAGCTTTCGAGGAACCCGCTTGCAGAACTGCAAATTCTTGCGGGGAGATGAAGCGGGTAAAGGGGTCTCCTAGACGCCCAAGCATTGCTCGAATTGCCTGATAGGTCGCTTCTGAAGAGGAATAAGATCGCTTCAAGTACTGCTGACGCAGGGCTTGCCAGTTTTGCCCGTTGAAGCTGCTGTCTAAATACTCACGCTCAACTATGCTCCAAACTTGATCGATGATGTCAGACCTATTCTGAGGCTTTGAAACAGGACTGGTTGAAGTTGGAGATGGCGCTGAGTTAGTCGGAGCTTGATTTGCAAATGCTGATCCTTCAGATCTCAATAAAATGGCACTCGCGATCGCAAGTACTCCTACAACCGAATTACATCTCCGAATTGCTCTAAGTTTCATGCTTTGATTCTGCACACTTCTACAACAGCGTGGAATTGTCTCCTAGCAAGTAAGGTTCCATCACATCACGTTTCAAGACCGCCTAGTTACCTGTTTGCACTTGTTGAATAAAACCAAGTGTTTGCTGGTAGCTTTCTTGGTCTCCCTGCTGTTGAAAGAGTTGCGCTGCTTTCCGTAGATCAGCGATCGCAGTGGCTCGATTGCCAGATTGAGCATAAAGCAGGCCTCGGCTACCATACGCTTCAGCCAAACTGGAATTGAGCTGGGTAGCTTGTGTGAAGTCTTGGATTGCACCTTTGACATCCCCTACCGCTGCCCGTGCTTTACCTCGGTTGTAAAAAGCATCTGTGTAGTTGGGTCTAAGCTTAACGGCTTGACTGAGATCTGCGACTGCCATTGGTAGGTTTCCCAGCCCAGCGCGAACGACGCCTCGATGGTTGTAAGCTTCTGGATAATTGGGTTTGAGTTGAATGGCGCGATCCAGGTCAGCGATCGCGCCCCGCAAATCTCCTTGGTCAGAGCGGATTTCACCCCGGTTATAAATCGCTTTGGCATTTTTCGGATCAAGCCGAACCGCTTGCTCAAAGTCAGCGCTTGCTCGCTCCAAATTACCCGCATCGTGATGCGCTAAACCTCGATAGATGTAAGCGTCAGTGTGTTTAGGATTTGCTTGAATGGCTTGGTTATAAGCGACGATCGCGCCCTGGTAATCACCCCGTTTTGCTTTTTCCTGCCCCTGGTTGAGCAAATCTGTCACTCTGGCTTGAGCTACGAAAGATTGCACTGGTCGGGCTTGAACGATTGGAGCCAAGCCGAGCAGGGCAGTCATTAGACCCAAAGAAGCTATCAATTTGTAAAATGGGTTCATTGCTTTTTCTCCTCTCCACGTCGCCTTCATCCTAAAGCAGTAGAAAGCGAGAACGCCAGTAAAGCTTGTTTTCGCATCGTCATATTAGAAAGTGAAGGGGGATATTCATCGTGCTTGATTTGCACTGCTCTTGAGGCAAAACTCACCTGCCCTAAAGTTCGTCTTTTCACCGCTTGATCCAGTGAGCATCGGCACATTGAAGGTTGTCTCAGGCTATAGTGCAATGAGCTACAGCCCAGACAGTACCCTACTCAATCCAATAACCGTCCACCGCGCCGTTTCTAAGAGCTGACTTCTGTACCACTCATTTGTTGGTTCGTGTAGTAATTCCTTGTGCAAGATGCTTCAGAGGAGCCGGAGTTTGATCCAGATGATCCTCCTGTAGATGCAATTAAGGAAAGCTTGCAGAGGGCACTGCATCAAGGGAAGGTAGGACAAACGATTCCGCTATCTCAGATGTGGGATGAGATCGAGGCAGAATAGATTGAGGTTGAGTGGTACAAAGTTAAAAAAGCTGAGAGGTTTGTGTCTCCCAGCTTTTTGTGTGAATAACTTTATCTTCTACACTTAATGGACAAAAGCTCTAGACATCAGAAGAATAGCAAAAGCAATCCAACTGGAGCAGGAACCATTTCACCGCGTAGATCCAGCAGTTGAACCAGCATTAAATACGCGATTCCTAGAATTAGAGAAATAACGCCAGTCAGAATAGCGACAAACTTTGAGCGATTCATAAATAGAATTAGAGCCAAACGTCCTTACATTCAGTGTAAGCAAAATTTCACGGCGGCGATCGTTCGGAGTTTGGCAAAGCCGTTTTCTCCGAAGTTGCGCTTTGCGCTAATCGCACTTAACCCAAAAATCCATTCATCAAAAATCGGATTGGATGTTTTAATGGCAACACGCTATTCTGTAACCTTCCGTATGGATACTGCTGTTGATCCTCTAACTTCTACTACCGATGCCAACCGGGCGATCGCGCTGCAAACCTACGAACTGAGTAAGACTTATCGAACCGGATTTTGGCTGAATCAGAAGGTGACATCGCTTAAGAAAGTGACGCTAACCGTGTATGAAGGCGAAACCTTCGGATTGCTAGGACAAAATGGAGCAGGTAAAACAACGCTGCTCAAAGCGCTGCTGGGAATCGTACGCCCAACAGCAGGACGGGCAACTCTGCTGGGTCAGCCATTAGGCGATCGCAGTGTCAAGCAAAACATCGGATACCTGCCCGAAAATCCTTATTTCTACGATTACCTCACGGGGTGGGAAATTCTTGAATTTACCGCAGGGTTGTTTCGTTTACCGCGATCGCATGTTCGTAAACGCATTCCTGAACTATTGGATCTCGTTGGCTTAGCGAAATCAGATGCGAAGAAAAAACAATTACGCCGCTACTCGAAAGGAATGCTGCAACGCATCGGTCTAGCACAAGCGCTGATCAACGATCCAGAGCTTGTGTTTTTAGATGAACCGATGTCAGGACTCGACCCGCTTGGTCGTTATCAGATGCGCGAAATCATTGGCTCACTTAAAGGACAAGGCAAAACGATCTTCTTTAATAGTCATGTGTTGTCCGATGTCGAGAAGATCTGCGATCGCGTAGCATTGCTGGCTGGCGGCGAATTAATTGCGATCGGCTCGATGCAAGAGTTGTTGGGCGTAGCCGAACAATATCGCGTCGTCGTCAAAGGTGGCAATCCTGATTTACTGCGTCAGCGCGTCCCCGATGTGGAGTTTCAAGACGGGTTGTGGATCGGGCATCTGCTTGGAGAGCCGCAGGACTTTATGGCGAGCGTGCGCCTCATGAATGCTCAACTGGTGTCCATCCAACTGGCACGACCGTCACTAGAAGAATTTTTTGTGAAGAAACTGCGCGATTCACATCGCGAAGCTCCTAGCGATTAGCGTAGTGCGCAACGTTGAAGGACACTCAGTGCTCATGCCAGTTGTTAACCAAAAAAATACGGGATGAAATGTCCATCCCGTCTCAAAACTTTAATTCAACACTTTAATTCAGTTTCTTACTGCTTTTCGCTCACCTCAGCCGTCTCGGGATAGCAAACTTTAGTCCCGCCCAAACCACAATATCCACCAGGATTCTTTGCCAGGTATTGCTGATGGTAATCTTCCGCATAGTAAAACTCAGGAGCTTCTAAGATCTCCGTCGTGATTTCGCCATAACCCGACTTCTGGAGTTCTTTTTGATAGGCATCACGAGAGGCTTCTGCCTGTTGACGTTGCTCATCGGAGTAGACATAAACGCCCGATCGATATTGCGTCCCGCGATCGTTGCCTTGGCGCATTCCTTGAGTCGGATTGTGACTTTCCCAGAAGATCTTCAGCAGTTGCTCGTAGCTGACCACATTGGGATCAAACACAACCAAAACAACTTCATTATGACCCGTCATTCCAGAGCAAACTTCCTGGTAGGTCGGGTTTGATGTCACGCCTGCTGCATAGCCAACAGCCGTTGTAAACACGCCATCTTGCTTCCAAAAGACTCGCTCTGCGCCCCAAAAGCACCCCAACCCAAACATCGCCATCTGCATTCCGGCAGGGAAGGGAGGCTTGAGCGGATTACCATTGACAAAATGCTTTGCGGGAACGGGCATTTGAGTTGCGCGTCCGGGCAATGCTTCTTCTGGTGTCGGAAGCGATGATTTTTTGCCAAATCCAAATAGCACCATGGCTTTAAACTCTTCTTTTCAGACTGCTTTACTTTTCTTTATGGTAGCTCAATCCACGATTTGATGGCTTCCAATACTCGCTATTCTCGCGCCCAAATCTGAGAGGAATCTAAACGTGATATTAGAGTTTCCATAGAGTTCTTTAACAGGTGGGCAAATAGTTACTTAGTAGTCAATCGTATTTGTTTGAGATTGTTCTTGTGCTTAGACGTTGGTAACACAATACACAACTGTAGATTTTGGTGTTTACCTTAGCAATGTTAGTAGCGTTTGCACCCGCGTTGACAATATTCGCAAATGTCCTCAAATCGTGAAGCCGCGATCGTGGCTTCACGAGAAGCAAGAACCAACAATCTAAAAAACTTGGAGTGTTTGGAGCAATGTGGCTATCGAAAATGCAAGAAGCATTTTCGATAGCCACATTGCCACCAATCCATAGCGTGGAATCTTGCCCGTACAGGGAAACCTGAGTAATAGATTGGGCATCGCTACAGATCCAACCCAATGACATTATCGTAGACAATTTTTAACAAGGTTTTTAACAATAAGTTGAGAGAAAGCGCTCTGTTTCGCCTTCCTTGGTGACAAGCAATGCTTTAGATTGAATAGGAAGCACCGTGAATAGGAAGCAACAGGTTGCATTCACTGATCTTCACGCCTCTCTCACCGCAAGAATTTCCTTTATGACTGCCCAATCGACTCACCAGATCTGCATCTACGACACCACCTTGCGTGATGGCGCTCAGCGCGAAGGCTTGACGCTATCTATTTCAGACAAGCTGCGGATTGCGCGGCAGTTAGATCAATTGGGTGTGCCCTTCATTGAGGGAGGATGGCCCGGTGCAAATCCGAAAGATGTGCAGTTCTTCTGGCAACTGAAAGAAGAACCGCTCAGCCAAGCAGAGGTTGTTGCCTTTTGCTTTACTCGTCGCCCCGGTAAAACGGCGGCAACCGATCCAATGCTGCAACCCATCCTCGCTGCTGGAACTCGGTGGGTGACGATCGTTGGTAAGTCCTGGGATTTACAAGTTACAGAAGGACTCAAAACCTCCCTAGACGAAAACCTAGCCATGATTCGAGATACGATTTCGTATCTACGCAGTCACGATCGGCGAGTCATATACGATGCCGAACACTGGTTTGATGGGTTTAAGTACAATCCAACCTATGCATTAGAAACGCTGAAAGCCGCTCATGATGCTGGAGCAGAGTGGCTAACCCTGTGTGACACGAATGGCGGGACGTTGCCCCACGAAATCGCTCAAATTATTCATGCGGTTCTAGAGTATCTTCCTACCTCTCAATTCGGCATCCACACTCACAACGATGGAGAACTTGCAGTTGCAAATGCGATCGCAGGGGTACAAGCTGGGGCACGAATGGTGCAAGGCACTATCAACGGCTATGGTGAGCGCTGCGGCAATGCCAATCTCTGTTCGCTCATTCCCAATTTGCAGCTTAAATTAGGCTATGACTGCTTAGCGCCCGCACAGCTTGCACATTTGACCGCAACCAGTCGATTTGTGAGCGAAGTGGCCAACCTTGCCCCTGATGATCATGCGGCTTTTGTCGGATTATCTGCTTTCGCTCACAAAGGCGGATTACACGTCAGCGCGGTCGAGCGAAACCCAATCACGTATGAACACATTGCACCAGAATTAGTGGGCAATGGTCGGCGGATTGTGATTTCTGAGCAAGCGGGCATGAGTAATGTCTTAGCGAAAGCGCGATCGCTAGGCATTGACCTCGATAAGAACAATCCAGCCTGCCGCCAAATTTTAGAGCGGCTGAAGCATTTAGAACACGAAGGCTATCAGTTTGAAGCGGCAGAAGCGAGCTTTGAACTCCTGATGCGCGAGGCATTAGGACAACGGCATTCCCCGTTTGAGGTCAAAGGATTTCAGGTGCATTATGATATGCTGCCCGGAATTCCACTGCCCGTGTGTTCGGTGGGAGATTGGCGCAGTCAGTCGTTGGCAACGGTAAAAGTTAGAGTGAATGGAAACAACATTCTTGAAGCGGCGGAAGGAAACGGTCCGGTCTCTGCTCTCGATGCGGCGTTGCGGAAAGCGCTCGTAACGTTTTACCCAGAAATTCAAGCGTTCCATCTCACCGATTATAAAGTCCGAATTTTAGATGGCGCTGCCGGAACATCGGCAAATACTCGCGTGCTGATTGAATCGAGCAATGGCTTTCAGCGGTGGCGAACCGTTGGAGTATCATGCAATATTCTGGAAGCGTCTTACCAAGCAGTGGTCGAAGGATTGGAGTACGGATTGTTTTTACAGCACCGAGCAAAGACAGCGCTGACCACGTAGGATTGCGCTGATGGTGAGAGGAATATCTTCATCCCAACCTGAAGATGCTTCCGTTTCAACCAAGCTCCTGTAGCGCTGAAGTTCTTTCAGATGTTGCGGATGGTTTTGAGTATAACTACGGGCAAAAAAATTAGACTATAGGCAAAAATATTATTTGCCACAACAGTAAGAAAGTACGCTAACATTAGAAGCTGTAAGGTCTTGGATAGCCACGATACACGTTGCGATGCTATCACCAAGATGCTCAATTTAGAAATTTCAACAATTTAATTCTTAAAAAAGGAATCGTATGAGCCAACAGGTCGCACACCCAATGGAGAAATTGCAGCGTCAAGTTCAAAAACTTGTTGATTCTAAACTCATAAAATCTACCGATGGTTTATGGAAGATTGCGCTCCTTTACGGAGATGAGTGGGCGTATTGGAAGCAAGAATTGCTCTCGTTTGAATTCTCAATGAAAGATCCAGTGAGCGCTTTACTTGCTGTTGATACGTGGGAAGAAGACTAGGGATGAGGGATGAGGGATGAGACAAGAGCTTTAAAGCGCTTCTTGTAAAGCCTTGTTGAAGGTATCTTCATATCAGAATTAGACAAATTTGAAATGACAAACTGTAGTCTTGGGCTAAGAAGTAGTCTTGGACAATGCGTTAGGAACGCCTGCAACGCTGCTTTGTAGTCGAGAATTATCTACTAACGTCAGAGCGCTGAATTACAGCGATCGCACTAAACAGCCGAATTTCACCTCAAGGTACGAGTGATGCTATTTCAGAATCCTGGCGCTTTAAGTTAGCGCAACTGTCCTAAATTAGGGCGTACTTTAGCTCGAATCGCGATCGCGGTGATGTTATCGTGCCCATTGTGCTGATTAGCTAAATCAATCAGCTTACTTACGCCTTGATCTAAATTGGTCTGCGAACTCACCAGCGGATCAATGTGGGTTTGCCAATTTTGTTCCAATAGATTGTTATCGGTCAGTCCATCCGATGCCAGAATAATCACCGCATCTTCGTTGATCTCAAAATACTGAACGTCTGGGTGAATGAAGTGTTCGTCTCTCGGTCCCAACGCTTGCGTTAACTGATACGCATCTGGTCGACTATAGGCAATTTCAGGTTCAACCCCGCGCAGAATTTCACGCTGCCCTACTTCGTGGTCGAGCGTGAGTTGCTCTAAGCCACGCTTGCGCGTGTAGCGGTAGAGACGACTATCGCCCACATGCGCGATCGCAATTTCCGTATCTTGCAACAGCAGCAGCACCATTGTCGTTCCCATTCTGCCGCTCCCAGACCGAGCGTTGGTTTGATTCACATCATAGATTGCTTTGTTAGCACGCTGGACCGCCTCTCGAATGATGTCTGCAGGCGGAATCTTAGCATCTGCTCCGGTTTCTGCTGCCTGTTGCCAATACTGCTGAAAATAGCTGCGTAACGTATCTGCGGCTAATTGACTCGCCACTTCACCACTTGCATGTCCGCCCATACCATCACACAACACATACAAGCCCCGCGCTCGTACCGCTTTGCCAGAAGATAAATGAGTTTTTGCAACTTGCGTATCGATGCTAAAGCAATCTTCGTTGTGATCGCGCTGCCGTCCAATATCTGTTTGTCCAGCATCATCTAGGCTGAATAGCTGCATCGGCAAAACGACGGTGGGCAAGTCGTCGGCGTCAACTGCGGCGTCTATCGGTTCAGTTGTCGCCTCTGCTGAAGAGGCAGTTTCAGAATTTGGAGGTAAGTCAGACATAGATTCAGACATGGTGATGGCTGGAGGGGGAGTATCTTGAAGCTCTTCGGCAAGCGTTCTGAGCCGCGATCGCAGGTCTTCAACCGTCACGACTGCCTCTACTAAAACATCTGCAATCAGTAAATGCAGATCAGCCGATTGAGTGTGAGACAGACGAGCTAGCAGCAATTGCCAAATTGTACCCAAGTTTCTCAACGTCAGTTCGCTCGGAGGATCAGGATACAACCGCTGTAAACACAGTACCTGATCTTCATCTAACCGAAGATTGGGCAACTCTAAAAGACTTTGCCGCATTCGCCACGGATCTAGCATTTCCCACAGGTCTACCATTTCGTAGAACCAGTGCAAGATTTGCAGCATGGGTACAGTGCCGTTGTTCTGGGTCATGAAGTCTGTGAGTTGCAGCAGGTGCGATCGCTCTTCTAGCAGCAAAATATTAGCGCCGCTCACAACTCCAGAAGAATCGCTCTGCTGCCAAGCGTCATAGACTGCAGGTAATACCTGATGCAATTCAGGTAAATGAAGATAGGGACTAGCAAGTTCGGATAAGGGTTTGGACTCGTCAAAAAAAGGCGGCTGGAGGGGTTGAGTATCCAATGCCAGACATTCGCTGCCTAAGTCAGTTTTTTGAAACGCTGACAAAACCTGATATCGATAGGCAGGATCTAAATACTTCAACGCTGCCGAATCTTTTTGGACTCCTTCGGGGTTGCGACAATCGCTAATCGCAGTTGCTTTGAGAGGATGAATATCACAGATTGCTAACAAGAGCGTTCCCGTCACAGTACCGCACTGAGAACATTTTTCAGCACCAAGCAGTACCAACTCACCACAGACTGGACATGGTTTTTCCGTGAGAGACATTCCGCACACCTGACAGAATTTGTGAGCGTCTGGATTTTCAGACTGACACTGAGAGCAAACAAGCATTGATCTCTACTTCTCACCGGGATGGAGACATTCCAATCTTACGCACATTTTCAGCGATGGTACTTTGATTTTTGGAAGGATTCATCCTCCATCCCTTGCAAAGGTTCGGCTTTCATCCTTCGTCCCTCCTCGCGAAGCGGGTCGAAGACCTCCTTCATCCCTGTACAATAGAAATAGAGCCAGACTTTGCAGATGCAATGAATCTATGACCACTGCGATTACAAAAACTCAGTACGAAGCTGTTATCGGACTTGAAACTCACTGTCAGTTAAGTACCGAAACCAAGATCTTCTCAGATAGCTCTGCGAAATTTACAGCTGATCCAAACATTAATATTGATCCGATCTGTATGGGGCTGCCGGGAGTGCTGCCGGTTCTCAATCAGAAGGTGCTGGAGTATGCTGTGAAAGCAGGGCTGGCGCTTAACTGTCAGATCGCGCCTTACAGTAAGTTCGATCGCAAGCAATATTTTTATCCTGATCTACCAAAAAATTATCAGATTTCGCAGTTCGATCTGCCGATCGCAGAACACGGGTGGCTAGAAATCGAAATTACCGACAGCACGGGCAAGCCATTGCTCGATGAAAACGGTCAGTCGATTACGAAGCGAATTGGGATTACTCGCCTCCATATGGAAGAGGATGCCGGGAAACTGGTGCATGGAGGAAGTGACCGTTTATCTGGCTCGACCTATTCCTTGGTCGACTACAATCGCGCTGGAGTGCCCCTCGTCGAGATCGTGTCTGAGCCCGACATGCGAACCGGACAAGAAGCCGCCGAATACGCTCAAGAATTGCGCCGGATCATGCTCTATTTGGGTGTGAGCGATGGCAATATGCAAGAAGGATCGCTGCGCTGCGATGTGAATATCTCAGTGCGCCCGATTGGGCAGAAAGAGTTTGGCACAAAGGTCGAAATCAAAAACATGAACTCGTTCAGCGCGATTCAGAAAGCGATTGATTACGAGATCGAGCGACAAATTCATGCGATCGAGACTGGGGAGCGAATTTTGCAAGAAACTCGGTTGTGGGAAGAAGGCACTCAGCGCACAATCACAATGCGGATTAAAGAAGGATCGAGCGATTACCGCTATTTTCCAGAACCCGATTTGGGTCCGATTGAGGTGTCCGCTCAGCAACTTGAAGCGTGGCGCTCAGAGCTTCCGCAACTTCCCTATCAGAAGCGTCCTTACTATGAGAAAACTTTGGGGCTTTCACCGTATGATGCCCGAGTACTGACCGATGACCGTGCGATCGCAGACTATTTTGAAGCAACCGTTGCCGCGAAAGCCAATCCCAAACTCGCTGCTAACTGGATTATGGGCGACATCAGCGCCTATCTTAACAATGAGCGGCTCAGCATCACGGAAATTCCGCTCAAGCCAGAACCCCTGAGTGAACTGATTGGTCTGATTGAAGCAGGAACGATTAGCAACAAAATTGCGAAAGACATTCTGCCGGAACTACTAGCAAAAGGCGGTTCTGCAAAAGAACTCGTCGAGAGCAAAGGCTTGATCCAAATTTCGGATACGGGCGCGATCGAAGCTGCGATCGAGGCAGTGCTAGCAGAAAACCCCAACGAGTTAGAGCAGTATCGCGCTGGGAAAACCAAGCTCCTTGGCTTCTTTGTGGGAAAAGTCATGAAGCAAACAGGAGGACGGGCAGATCCAAAGCTGACCAACCAGCTCTTGGCAAAAAAGCTCAACGCATGAGGCTTAAAATTCAGTAGCACTGCGTTGGATAGGTGAGCCAAACCCTACTACCGAGAAAATACTGATTTTTATGAATTTCTGACAAAAATTCAGTGTATTTTTGACGAAGAAGGGGGAAAGGGGTTACTCCCCCCACCCCTTCGATGGCATACTGTGATAAGTAGATGCACCCTGATGACAGGGGGAGTCGTGTTAGTACGACGCCTCCTTTTTTTCTTTTTAAAGCAACTGTTTTCGCCGTCCGAAGAACTACCCTAAACGAGATTTCGCTTCTTTCTCGAACCAAGCCACAACTTGGGGAACGGTGAGATTTTCAATCGCAATTCCGCTATCCTGCGCAGCTAACGTCAATGGTTTGTTAGAAGAAATCACAAGCTGCGTAAAAAATCGTTTGAACTCATTATCAATTGCGCCCTGTAAACTCTCGTCTTGGTAGATCCAATCTTCAATTTGATTCGGGTTGAGATTCGCGATCGCTTGTCCCGACTCGGAGGAGATTTTTTTAAGCGATCGCAGTGAGTAAAGCGCAACTCGCGTCGCAAACTTATCTTTCGAGGTCAACAACGCCTTATCGACTTCAGCCGATTCTTCAGGAGTTAAAAATTCTGTTGGAGACTGCATACCAAATTATTTTGCTTGAATTAAATACCCGCAGCGGTGCTCACCATCTACCAGCCAATGCGTCCGCTCAACTGTACATCCTTGTAGTGCCAACGCAAACATTTCCAGTTCATGACCGCAAACGCTCGGAAACGACTCTGCGATGTGAGAAATCGCACAATTATACTCAGTCAGAATATATTTTAGAGCCGCACCTTCCGACTCGACCGGATGACACTCTGCCATGTAACCTTCTTGCTTTCTCAGTTCGACTAATTTTGCGACTCGTTCTGCTAAAGAGCCTGTACCGACGCGATCGCGATACTCTATTGCCTTACGCTCCCACTGTTTTCGTAAAATCGTTTTCATCTGATCCTGGCTCACCGTTTCTGCCAACGTATCAAGTAGCGAAACGGCAAAATCATCATAGCGATCGGGAAACTGCGATCGCCCGTCGCGGCTTAACTCGTAGACAAAATTGGGACGCCCCATTCCAGCCTGCACCACCTGATGCAAAATCAATCCTTCTGTTTCCAAATCTTTTAAGTGACGCCGAATGGCTTGCGGGCTGACCTGCAACTGCTCCGACAACTCTTGAGCCGTTGCCTGACCCTGCTTCAAAAGGTGTTGCAGGATGTCCTGTTTTGTGGATTGCTGCTGAATTGGGGTCATCCTTGTGTTCTCACAACGCTGGCTCACACTTGGCAAAAGTCGATGCGATCGAGACGGTAGCTAAAAGGGGGATAAAAATACTGTGCTTTAGTTATAGCGCTGTTGTGTCTAGTGCAGTCTAGCTTGACCTACCGGATTTCCCTACACATTCCCTACGTCCTGGAAAGATGACTTTGACAACATCTAAGTTGTTAAAGTATCCTACAATGGAAGTTGCGCAACAAGTGTGTTGTTTTAATTATAAGATCTATCGGATGTACTGTTGTTTTGGCTCATGAATACAGATCCTCAATCCAACCAAGCATCGGATAAGAACCTCGAAGCAATGCGGCATTTCTCAGAGCAGTATGCGAAGCGAACAGGAACTTATTTTTGCGTCGATCCAAGTGTCACCGCCGTCGTGATCGAGGGACTCGCTAAGCACAAGGATGACTTAGGCGCGCCGCTTTGCCCTTGTCGGCACTACGAAGACAAAGAAGCCGAAGTTGCCGCCGCCTACTGGAATTGTCCCTGTGTGCCGATGCGGGAGCGCAAAGAATGCCATTGCATGTTGTTTTTGACGCCAGACAATGACTTTGCAGGCGAACAGCAAGAAATCTCTTTCACTGAGATTCGTACTGTCACCAATCACGGCTAACCATTTCTTTTTAACAGACCTCTCTAGACCCGAGAACACTACCTTTAACCATGAGTGCAACCGTTCAAAGCCTTGTTAATCAGCCCTACAAGTACGGATTCGTCACCAATATTGAATCCGATACTCTTCCTCGTGGGCTCAGTGAAGATACCGTCCGTCTGATTTCTGCCAAGAAAGAAGAGCCAGACTGGATGCTCCAGTTTCGGCTAAAAGCGTATCGCCAGTGGCTCAAGATGGTAGAGCCAACCTGGGCATTAGTCGATTATCCAGCGATTAACTATCAAGACATCATCTACTACTCTGCGCCTAAAGTGACAGAGAAGAAGAAGAGCCTGGACGAAGTTGATCCAGAGCTTCTAGAAACCTTTGAGAAGCTCGGCATTTCTCTGTCTGAGCAAAAGCGTTTGACCAACGTTGCGGTCGATGCGATTTTTGACAGCGTTTCTGTCGCGACCACGTTCAAGGAGAAGCTAGCAGAGAAGGGCGTGATTTTCTGCTCGATTTCAGAAGCGGTAAAAGAGCATCCCGAACTCGTGAAGAAGTATTTGGGAAGCGTCGTTCCGGCTGGCGACAATTTCTTTGCGGCTCTGAATGCAGCAGTGTTTAGCGATGGCTCCTTTGTGTTCATTCCTAAAGGCGTCGCTTGTCCAATGGAGTTGTCTACTTATTTCCGCATCAATAATGGAGATTCTGGTCAGTTTGAGCGGACATTGATTGTGGCCGAAGAAGGCAGCCAAGTGAGCTATCTCGAAGGCTGCACTGCTCCGATGTATGACACTAACCAGCTTCATGCGGCTGTTGTAGAGTTAGTGGCGCTAGATAATGCCGATATCAAATACTCAACGGTGCAGAACTGGTATGCCGGAGACGAAAACGGCAAAGGTGGGATCTACAACTTCGTGACCAAACGCGGGTTGTGCCAAGGCGTGAACTCTAAAATCTCTTGGACGCAAGTAGAGACAGGTTCTGCTATTACCTGGAAATATCCAAGCTGTGTGTTAGCTGGCGATAATTCGGTTGGCGAATTCTACTCCGTGGCTCTAACGAATCATTATCAGCAAGCCGATACCGGAACCAAAATGGTTCACGTTGGCAAGAATACTCGCAGCACAATTATTTCTAAGGGAATTTCGGCGGGAAATTCAAAGAATAGCTATCGCGGCTTAGTGAAGATCAGCCCTAAAGCAGCAGGCGCACGCAACTACTCGCAGTGTGACTCGATGCTGATTGGCGACAATGCCCAAGCCAATACCTTTCCTTACATTCAAGTGCAAAACAATGGAAGCAAGGTTGAACATGAAGCCTCGACCTCCAAAATTGGCGAAGACCAGTTATTCTACTTTGCTCAACGCGGCATCTCCCAAGAAGACGCCATCTCGATGATGATTAGCGGGTTCTGCAAGGATGTGTTTAACCAGTTGCCGATGGAGTTTGCAGTTGAAGCCGATCGTCTGTTGAGCCTCAAGCTAGAAGGCAGCGTAGGTTAAGACATATGATTCCTGCTTCAATCAGGGGGAACAGGTGGAATCGCCAAGCATGGGATTTGGATTCGCAGAGATCCAATTAGTACGGGGCGCAGATGTCATTCTGGTGAAAGAAGGGTTTCTTCAAGAGGATCAGGTGCTGCCATGCTGGTGATTCCAAGCTTTGTGAGACAGCAATTATCGCCTTCGTAAGCTCAGCAGTATTGAGGCAGAGCTTGCTGATAGTTCCAGCGTGACCGAAGGAACCGTCACTCCCGAATCAAAACAAGTATTGCTGGGCGCGATTCCAATAGAAGGCATGGATGTGTTAATCGACCCTAAGCGGGAGCGGTTGATCGTGAATCCAGAAAGTCCAGACATTGCCAAAATGATGTTGATGTAAATAGCTCAGCAGGTAGCGAGGTTGAAATGAGTGACGTAATTTTATCAGTAAAGGATTTGACCGCTGAGGTCGATGGTAATCCTATTCTTAAAGGCTTCAATTTAGAGATTAAAGCCGGGGAAATTCACGCCATTATGGGGCCGAATGGATCGGGCAAAAGCACGTTCTCTAAAATTTTGGCGGGGCATCCTGCCTACACGGTGACTGGCGGCGAGATTGTCTTTCAAGGGCAAAATCTACTGGAATTGGAGCCAGACGAACGCGCCAAATCTGGAGTGTTTTTGGCATTTCAATATCCGTTAGAAATTCCAGGGGTAAGTAACGTTGATTTCTTGCGCGTCTCGTACAACGCTAAGCGCAAACACGAAGGGTTAGACGAATTAGATGCCTTTGACTTTGATGAAGTGGTGCAATCTAAACTGACCTTGCTGAAGATGGATCCTTCGTTTCTCAACCGCAGTGTGAATGAAGGCTTTTCGGGTGGTGAGAAGAAGCGAAATGAAATTCTGCAAATGGCATTGCTAGAGCCGAGGCTAGGCATTCTCGATGAGATTGACTCGGGTCTTGATATTGATGCCTTGAAAGTTGTGGCTAGCAGTGTAAACGCGCTTAAAAAGCCAGAGAATGCAACGCTAATTATTACTCACTATCAACGCTTGCTAAACTACATCACGCCAGACGTTGTGCATGTGATGGCAAAGGGACGCATTCTTAAGAGTGGCGGTAAAGAATTGGCTCTAGAACTAGAAGCGAAAGGGTACGACTGGGTGTTAGACAGTCAAGCGGTAGGTGCGTAATGACAATACAATCTACCCTGTCTGACGTTGGAAATCTGGGGCTGTCTACGAAGGTCGATCGCGCGGCTTACCTTTTGGGATTGCTGAGCTTGCGGAGTGAGTTGCCATCGGAGTTGGCTGGGCTGCAGGAGATCCGCGATCGCGCCTTCTCCGTCGTTCGCGATCGCGCCATTCCTAGCACCCGCGAAGAAGAATGGCGCTTTACCGATTTATCGGGGCTGCTGCAAGTTCAGTTTCAAAACAGTGCGCCGTCTGAGATCGGATTTCCTCAGATCGAATCGTTTCTACTGCCTGAATCTACTAATAGCCGTTTGGTTTTTGTAGATGGCGTTTATGCGCCTGCCTTATCTGCTGTTGATGATTTGCCGGACGGCGTGTTAGTGGGAAACTTGGCCGCTGGAGTGCAACTGTTTCCAAAGCTGTACGAGCATTTGGCACTGCATCCAGGCGGTGAGGAAATTTTCACGGCGTTGAATACGGCGAGCTTTACCGATGGCGCGATCGTACGGGTTTCCCAGAATCAAGCGATCGCATCTCCAATTCATCTTCTATTCGTCTCAACCCAAGAAGCACTTTGTCATCCCCGCGCTTTGGTTGTGGCAGAGACAGGCAGTAGCGTAACGCTGGTCGAGGAGTATGTCAGCTTGGCTGAGGGTGCATACTTCACCAATCCAGTTACGGAAATCTGGCTGGGGGAAAATGCTGAGGTTCGCCATACTAGAGTTCAGAGGGATAGCGTTGCCGCGTTCCACATTGGCAAGACGGCTGTCTCTCAAGCGCGAGATTCTCGCTATGACTGTACGGCGGTAAGTTTGGGCGGGAAATTGTCTCGCCATCATTTAGAGGTATATCAGACGGGTGAGCAGACCGATACTAAGCTGAATGGACTGACGATCGTCGATGGCGATCGCTTGGGGGATACTCACAGCTTGATTGCACTGAGTCAGCCCTACGGAACTGCGAATCAGGTCAATAAGACGATTGTGAGCGATCGCGCTCATGCTGTATTCAATGGCAAAGTGTTTGTGCCGAAAGCGGCTCAGTTAACAAATGCGGCTCAGTTAAGCCGGAACTTGTTGCTGTCACCAAAAGCACGAGTGGACACTAAGCCACAGCTAGAGATTACGGCTGACAATGTGAAATGCGCTCACGGAGCCACAGTGAGCCAGTTGGAAGATGATGAAGTGTTCTATTTACAGAGCCGGGGCATTGAGGCAGACCAGGCGCGGAAGTTGTTGACCTATGCTTTTGCGATCGAGGTCATCGATCGGATCTCGGTGGCGTCACTACGCCATGCATTAACTCAATTGGTGCGGATTCAGAGTGCATAATCTTCGACCAAGACGCGGAGTATGGCATCTCTACAGGTTTATTGATCCTTTATTTCTTCTTGAACGATGACTATCATCCAGGAAAAAACGCTCTCTGCTCTGACTCGACCTGATTTCCCAATTCTGAATCAGACGATTCACGACAAGCCACTGGTTTATCTTGATAATGCAGCGACTTCGCAGAAGCCGATCGCGGTGCTAGATGCGATCGAGCATTATTACAGGTATGACAATGCGAATGTGCATCGGGGTGTGCATACGCTCAGTTCACGGGCGACAGATGCTTATGAAGGCGCTCGCGATAAGGTTGCGGCGTTTGTAAATGCGGCATCACGTCAGGAGATTGTCTACACCCGTAATGCGAGTGAGGCGATCAACTTGGTTGCTTACTCTTGGGCGTTGAATACGCTAAAGCAAGGCGATGAAATTGTGCTGTCGGTGATGGAGCATCATAGCAATCTGGTGCCGTGGCAAATTATTGCTGGTCGGACAGGCGCAGTACTGAAGCATGTTGAACTGACCGAGACTGAAGAGTTTGACTTTGAGCAGTTCAAGTCGCTGTTGTCGGACAAGACCAAGCTTGTTTCGGTTGTGCATGTTTCAAATACATTGGGTTGTATCAATCCCGTTAAAGAGATTTGCGCGGAAGCTCACAAAGTTGGCGCACGGGTGCTGATCGATGCCTGTCAGAGCGTGCCGCACATGCCGATCGATGTTCAAGAGATTGATTGCGATTGGTTGGTTGCATCGGGTCACAAGATGTGTGCGCCTACCGGAATTGGCTTCTTGTACGGCAAGTTAGATTTGCTGCGATCGCAGCCTCCGTTTATGGGCGGCGGCGAAATGATTGCTGATGTGTTTCTTGATCATTCCACCTATGCTGACTTGCCTCATAAGTTTGAAGCGGGTACGCCTGCCATTGGAGAAGCGATCGCGCTTGGGGCAGCGGTAGATTATCTCACCAATATTGGCATGGACAGGATCCATGCTTATGAAGAAGAACTAACTGATTATCTGTTCCGACAGCTTGCGACAATTCCAGAGCTTCGCCTGTATGGACCCAAGCCGAATGCCGATGGCAGCGGGAGAGCGGCGCTTGCTTCGTTTACCGCAGGCGATGTTCATCCGCACGATTTGTCTACGATTTTGGATCAAGCTGGAGTTGCGATTCGGGCAGGACATCACTGCACGCAGCCTTTGCATCGATACCTTAAAGCTCAATCAACCGCACGGGCGAGTTTGTATTTCTACAACACCCGCGAAGAGATTGACGTGTTTATTGTGGCGTTGAAGGATGCCGTTGAGTTCTTTGGCAGTATTTTTGGCTAGGAAGCTGAAACGTCCACTCATAGAACTTTGCTCATAGAATTTCGCAGGAACGGCTATGACTACGGAACTACTGGACAAACCAACTGACCAACGCATCACCCTATACGGAACCTGGCAGCATTTTAAGCTGATTCAGCAGGGGCTTGAGGAGTCGCATAGTGCAAGGCTGTCTTATTTGAATGGGACGATCGAAATACTCATGCCAGGGGAAGCCCACGAAATTTTCTCGCATGTCATTGGCTTTTTGCTGACTACGTTTTTCATCGAGAAGGGCATTCGCTTTCAGGCAACGGGTGCGATGGATCAGGAGAAGGAAGGGGAAGCATCGGCACAGGCAGATCAGTCCTACCGGATTGGCGAATCGAAGACGGCTCCTGATCTCTACGTCGTTGTTTTCTCCAGTGGTAACACTAAGCTTGCCAAGTATCGAGTTTTAGGCGTTCCTGAAGTATGGTTTTGGGAAGACGGTGCATTAGCGCTCTATCACTTGCGAGGCGACGGCTACGATCGCTTGAATCGCAGTGAGTTACCAGGATTAAAAGATTTGGACTTCGCTTTACTGAAGCGCTGCATCTTGATTGGAGAGACTGACTTAGGGGAAGCGGTTCGACAGTTTAGGGCAGAAATCTAGGAAAATAGAGGCGCAGCTCCAAAGGAAACTTTCTTGAATTGCGTAATCAATTTCTATATATAAAAAGCAAAAAGACCAATTTTTATAAAAACTAAGCCACGATCGCACCTAGTACAGACCTTAAACTCAGCATGTTAGCGATTCAAATTGTTTTGGGAGTTTTGATTCTAGGTTCGATTGTGTTCTATCTGGCGTGTGCTTGGTTTACTCATCAGTTCTTCTCAACTGTCGTCCCAACCCTCGCTACAACAGTTGATGCAACAAATGAACCCGTTTCGATCTTAGTCCCGATTTGTGGCTTAGATGAAGGAGCGTTAGAGAACTGGACATCGCTCTGTGAGCAAGAATATCCCCGTTACGAAGTATTGTTTGGGGTCGCTGACACAACTGATCCAGCCATCCCAACACTCCGTAAATTGGAAGAAACTTACCGCGATCGCTTGGAGCTTGGAGGCAATCGCGTTCGCGTTTTTGTCGATTTGGCTCCTCGTGGCATTAATCATAAAGACAGCACGTTGAGCTATCTGCTCAAAGAGGCGCAATTTGAAACTCTAATTTTTGCGGATAGTGATATCTGTGTGAATCCAGATTACATTCACACCGTTACCGCTCCGCTTTCTCAAGTCGATGTGGTCACATGCGCTTACATTGCCCACAATCCACAGTTTTTAGGGGCAGCATTAGCGTCTTTGGGGCGATGCTGCGATTTTATTCCGAGTGCGCTGATTGCTCGTGCCCTAGATGGCGGCTTGAAGTTTGCGATCGGAGTGACGATCGCAACTCGCAAAACTACACTCCAAGGGTTTGGCGGGCTGCAACTCAATCGCATTGGGTCTGATTACAATCTCGGCAAACGAGCCGCTCAAGCAGGCTACCAAGTAGAACTTTCTCATTTAGTGCTTGAATCCGATACGGGGCGCGAAAGCATTGGGCAACTGTTTCAGCGAGAATTGCGATGGGCAAGAACGATTCGCTTTAATCGGGGTGCAGTTTACTACACCATGATTTTTTGCTATGGCACGGTGCTGTGTTTGCCGTTGTTATTGCTTTCGGGTTTTGCAAATTGGGCAATTGTCCTGACGGGGGTTACTTTTGGAATTCGGTTTGGTCAAGCCGCGATCGCGGCCTTGAGCATGCAGAGTCCTCATCTTTTGCGGTGGTTTTGGACGTTACCCCTACGAGATGGATTAAGCTTCGTCATTTGGGTCATGGGAGCGTTTGGGCGACAAGCTTATTGGCGCGGGCGACGACTGCAAATTGAAGGGGACGGAATCATTCGTCAATTGGAGTAATCCTGATTAACGTCAATTCAGGTTAAGCCATCAGTGCCAAAGCCACACTCCAATCCGCCCTCACTTCTCCACCCGTCCCTTCTCATTTCCCTTAGCGAGGGGGTGTCGGGGGACGGCTTCCGTCTCCTGACGAGCGGGGGCGCGGGGGGAAGTCCCCCGAATTGTGGCAACGCCACCCAACCGCTCTAACACATCACGTCTTATCCCGAATTCATATTTATTAAGAGGCTGTTACTGAAGATTACAGATCAAAGGCTGACACTCCAAGCTTGAATCTGCAAACTTCGAGCTAAAAGCTTGACGCTTCAGGCTAAAAGCTCGGAACTCCAGGCTAAAAGCCTCACACATTGACTGAAAAGCTCGGAACTTCAGGCTAAAAGCCTGACACTCCGAGCTAAAAGCCCGACACTCCGAGCTAAAAGCCTCGTACTTTGACTTAAAAGCTCGGAACTTCAAGCTAAAAGCCTGACACTCCGAGTTAAAAGCCTGATGTTTCGAGCTAAAAGCCTCGCACATCCAGCTTGAATCTCCACCTTCCGCCCTCTGTTCTCAATCCTCCGTGTTCAAGCCTTAAAATCTTCTTTTTTCAGTCCCCCTTATCCCCTATCTCCTCCCCTCGTCTATCCTAAAAGAACGTGGTTTGTCGCCTAGGTAAAGATTGATGGTCGGATCGCTCGAACAAATTACCCAAAACCTTGCTGCTCTCGACCAAAAAGTAGAGGCACTGAGAGAAGACCTTCGCACCGCTTACTCCAACTATTTGCAGACCTTAGGAAAAGTCACTCGTCAGCAGTTTATTCTCTCTTGTCACCACATCTGCACCGAAGGGTATCCCCAAGCGTTTTTGGCGCTATCGGTCAGAGGTCGTCAACAGCTTCAAGATGCTCTGCGCGACTTGGCAAAACAGGTAGAACATGACTTAATTGACACGCTTACCCTGGCTGATGAAGCCACCGAAAGTCATAATGACGACTCGATCGACGACTTGAGTGAAGAGCTAGACTTTTCCCTCAGCGACGATGACCTTGAACTCCTCGAAGCCGAGGGTGAGATAGAAGAGTTAGAGCTAGAAGATGAAAACGAACTCGAAGCGCTCCTCTCGAAAGTGGTTTTATCTCCAGCCGAACGCAAACCCCTCACTCCGATCGAGCGGGTCGGTCAGTGGCAATCGACGCTAGAACGCTCGATTACGAGAACGCTGCAAATCACCTCTCAAGCGGCGAACCAGCTCTTGCAACATCATGAGGTTCTGCCCAAACAAGTGCCGCCTCCCGTGTTAGAAGCAGCGGCAAAGGCAAAAGGCAATGAGCCATCGTCCGGCCCTCCAAATCTGCTGAACTTACTGGTCGATGCCAGCGCCGACTCTACTAAATCTAAAAAGCCAAATCCAGCAACGCTAGTGCATGTGATTGCCGTTAACCTGCGGCTTGCCGAAATCGAATTTAACGACATGAGCGTGATGAGCGATCGCAACAAACTCCGCAATCTCAAGAAACAGTATCAGGCTTTGGCAAAGGAGTATGGGCATAAACAGCGCGACCAAGCGATCGCCCAAGCTCGCCTTGCTTGGACATCGACCTGGACGAATGAGTAACGCGTGGTGAAGACAGAAATCAGAAGACAAGGCATGATAGGAGTTATGCTTCATTTTTGGATGAAAAGGATAGACACATGACCAGTCAGGGAATTAGAATCGCCGCGATCGGAGACATCCACGACCGATGGGAGTCGGAGGATGAAGCCGCTCTAGAATATCTAGGCGTCGATCTTGCCCTGTTTGTCGGAGATTTTGGCAACGAATCCGTTGATATTGTGCGGCAGATTGCGGGTATCAATATTCCGAAAGCGGCCATCATGGGCAATCACGATGCTTGGTACAACGCCACCGATTGGGGAATTAGCAAATGTCCCTACGATCGCGCCAAAGAAGATCGGGTGCAGCAGCAGTTAGACCTGCTGGGAGAGGCCCATGTAGGGTTTGGAAAGCTCGATTTTCCAGAGTTAAACCTCAGCGTTGTGGGCACTCGCCCGTTTAGTTGGGGCGGGTCAAGCTGGAAAAATAATCGGTTCTATCGAGAGCGCTTTGGAGTGCAAAGTTTTGAAGAGTCGGTAGAGCGCATCGTCGAGGCAGCGAGTCAAACGCAATCCGATACGCTGCTATTTATGGGTCACAACGGTCCTTTAGGACTAGGCAATGCAGCGGAAGATCCCTGCGGTAGAGATTGGCAACCCATTGGCGGTGATCACGGCGACCCGGATTTTGCAGACGCGATCGCTAAAACTCGTCAACTAGGCAAAACCATTCCTTTTGCCACCTTTGGGCATATGCATCACACGCTGCGCCATACCAAAGACCAAACGCGACGAGCCATCCACGTCGATCCGGCAGGAACCGTTTATCTCAATGCCGCAAACGTGCCTCGCATCGTGGAGCGAAACGGCGATCGCTTCCGCAACTTTTCGATCGTCACCTTGCAAGATGGTTTGGTGTCGCAGGCGTCGCTGCTGTGGCTCAACCGAGATTTTGAGGTGGCTTCAGAGCAAATTCTATACAATGCTCCAGATGCGATCGCTGTGGACGATCCAGCGCTACATGCTGCTAACCGCAAGTAACATCTGTGCGATCGTAGTAATCCCGCATAGCACTTTCAGCGATAAACATTCTCCTTTTTGCCCAACTGAGCTAATATAGGATTTGTCTCCTGGAGAGGTGGCAGAGTGGTCGATAGCGTTCGACTTGAAATCGAATGACCCAAAAGGTCCGTGGGTTCGAATCCCACCCTCTCCGTTTTCAGTGCTAGCAAATAAAGTGGCGTTTCTGACGAGTGATGCTTGCTAGGAACTACCGTTCACGGTACACGGAAATTGTAGCTTAGACAATTGAGCTTGTCTTGCTGCCCTTAAGAGAATCAGTATCTGTCTAGCACTTAAAACCGATCAAGTGAGAAGTTTTAATCATGGATATAGAACTGGTTCCTTGCTCTGTTGAACACCTTGAAGCTCTGATTCAAGGCACAGATGCTTTTCGGGCAGCGTTTGGACTTCAAGTCGTTGATGGCTACTTGCCGTTTGAAGGAGCACTTCAATACTCGCTGAACCTGCTGAGATCGTCACAAATTTGGCATCCTTGGCTGCCTTATCTATTTATTTTTTCAGGCGATAAAGCATTGGTCGGTTTTGGCGGATTCAAATCAGTTCCCGATCCTAGTCGTGTTGTTGAGATTGGTTACTCGGTTGCGCCCGCCTATCAAGGTCGAGGGTTTGCAACTTCTGCAGCGTGTCAATTAATCGAAATTGCAGCGGCTTCAGCTTTAGTTGACAAGGTGGGCGCCCATACGCTGGCAGAGCGCAATGCATCCACCACAGTATTAGAAAAAAGCGGAATGATGAGAGTAGCGGAGATTGTTGATCCTGAAGACGGAGAATTGTGGCAATGGGAAATCAACGTGGCACAATCGAGCATTGAAGCAGGCAGTTAAAAGACCCTGCGCTTTGTTCGGTTTGACTCGCCACTGTTCACAACAGCCGTTATGCTGATGAATGGCTGTGTTGTGAACGCACTAGATTTACTGTGATTTTAAATTTTTTAGTTGCTAATCAATAATCCATAGCTGTTGAAGATTATTTTCTAAAATTCGCTCTTCCATAATCATTTATCTGCTCTAACTAACGTGGCTATTTTGACAAGAAAAGACGCTGAAAAGTTGTTGCAACAATTTATTTGTAATGATGCATCTCCTCAACCCTCTGACTCTGCGCTGATTCGCGAAGCGTTGTTACTCGTTGCCAGTTTATCGGATTATCAAATTTTAGGAATTTGTGCCGACAACGCTGAACAAGGACTGCGATCGCTGTATTCCTACTCGAAAGCGCTGGGCTACGAAACGATTCCAGAAATTGCTACCATTCCAGGCGCGACATATATCAAATACAATCCGGTACGAGGACGCGCTTACATGGAACCTTATTTAGGAAAGCATCGTGGTGTATTAGTGTCCTGTCAGTCTGACTACACCGATGGCGTTAACGAAACTTTTGGACATCTGCCGCTCGATTTGTTTGACTAAACCTACCCATGAAATAAGCCCAGATCGAATACTGATCTGGGCTTAGCATTTATAGACCAACCTTAATAAAACCGGTGGCGTTTTCATTCAACAGGGATAAATAGCTGCTGTAAATGTGAGTCTACGTCTTCAGATAGAGAAACGTTAAAAAAACACAAGGTTCTTCAACTTTCTTTAGAATTAGTTACACGAAAGAAATAAGGGGTTCTAGCGTCCTAATTCTTGCGATCGCAACCATGCCGCTTTAACCGCCTCCATGATCGCCGATCGAAATCCCGCTTTTTCAAGCTGAGCGATCCCCGCGATCGTCGTTCCGCCCGGACTCGTCACCCGATCTTTCAGTTCTCCCGGATGCATTGCCGTCTCCTGTAAAAGTTGTGCTGTTCCGCGCACGGTTTGCAGCGCGAGTTTCATGGCCACCCCTCGCGGTAATCCGGCGGCAACCCCGCCATCTGCCAAAGCTTCGATCATCAGCGCTACATAGCCGGGTCCTGATCCCGACAGCCCTGTGACTGCATCCATTGACGATTCTGGAACTTCAACGACTTCGCCAACAGTTTGAAGAATGTGAGTGGCAAGGTCGAGGTGCAATCGTTCGACCTGCTGACCTGCCGCGATCGCGGTTACACCTGCACCCACAGCAGCAGGCGTATTAGGCATAGAGCGAACCACAGGTTGTCCTGGAAATGCCGCTTCTAATTGGCTAAGCGATGTACCTGCCAGAATCGAGATCACCAACGCCGAAGGCTGGAGGTGACTCGATATTTCTGGTGCGACTTGGGGCAGGATTTGGGGTTTGATGGCAAGCAGCACAACTTCCGAAGCGATCGCAGCGTTCTGATTGTGCCCCGTCACCCCGACCTTATAGGTTTGCGCTAAAAACTCCCGTCGCTCAGCAGATGGCTCACTTACCACTATTTCTGCCGCTCCATACATCTGCTGAGCAACTAGGCGAGACAAGAGCGCTTCACCCATCATGCCACCGCCAATCATGCCAAACCGAACTGACTTGTTATTCATAACTTCAAGGGTTTAGAAAAAGAAAGACCCTCAATGAGGGCCTTTAACCAAACTATTCAAAACGTTTAACCACGTGTAACTTACCGTCGGAGATTATGAACTAGCCTTGAGCTGTTCTCTGCTCTGTCCATGCGGGGGCAGGTGCTGTCGTACGGGGACGAGCAGACTGAGGCTGAGGCACTTCGTGAATTACGTTGCCTGATGTGCTGACCTGAACACAGCTTGGAGTGAACAAGAAAATACTCTCACCAATGCGCTCCTGATGACCATCGATCGCATAAGTGCCACCCGCCACGAAGTCAACCGCACGCTGCGCTTGATCGGGATCCATAATGGTCAGATTCAAAACAACCGACTTGCGTTCCCGGAGGGCTTGAATGGCTTGAGGCATTTCCTCAAACGTGCGCGGCTCCATAACGACCACTTCAGAAATACCGTTCGTTGCACCGGGCATTCCAATTACGTTGTTCATTGTTGTTCCTACTACACCAGTTGTTTCTGAACCTATGACAGCCGCCCGATTATTCCGCAGGCTTCCGTCTGTATCGCGAAATCGGCTTGCTCCTCGACGCGCACGAGCCTCATCTTCGGTTGCAGGAACCGGGGCTGGAGTTGGGGCTTCTTCCTGGTACAGGGTTTGATAATCCTGTCCATCCATCTCGTCATACTCGTATTCGTAGTCCATTGGTTCGTTTAGTCCTACGAAATCCCGCAATTTACTGAAGATACTCACTGTGTCACGCTCCGTCACAATCTATCGAGTTTACTTGAGGTTAGTTGAAAGTCATCGAGAGTAGCAGAAAATCCAGCTAAAGATCTTAATATTTTAGATGGAGAAAACTCTCCTAACTAATCTTTTGTTGTAGTTAAGCAAACGTCTGTTTGCTAGGGGTCAGCTTAGATAAGTTAGCTGACTAAATGAGACTACATTGATTTGAAGAAATAGTATACCTCCAACTTTATAGAGTTGGAATATCTATTTTTTCTAGGTTTCGGCAGCAATTGTATCGGTAGTTTTGAGAAATGGAACATCGAATTGAAACTTTGTTAGCAATTCAAAAAATTCCATCTCAGAATCTTCCTCTCAAATTGTTTTTTTGTAGACGACTGCCCCCAATTATTTCGGTGAAGTCATTAGCCGCAAACCATTTTTGTGTTTTTAGCCGCTACAACAAACCTAGCTAAGAAGAAATCCTCGCGGATCTCCGCTATGTGCTTTACCCAGCCGAGTCCTTTAGAAACAGTCGCACTGTTTGCAACTCTGACTCCTCCGTGTTTTGCAAGTGTCCAATAAAAGCTAGATAAATCTAGGTTTGAACACTGAATCCAGGTCGAAATCCTGTTACAGGTAAACAACCTTATCACTTTTCCTCGAAGATGTAACACCCTTTTTTCTAAGGTTGAAGGTTTTTTAAGACCCCATTTTCTGAATCATTACCTTTAAATCATGAAATCAAGTTTAAGCTGCCACAACCTATAACCAGAATTACGCACATTAAGGTAGTTTTTTATACTTTAATTGTGTGACTTAATGCAAAAATAGGTTTTTAAGGTTCCATCGAAGTCTATCGTTCTACATTTTCTTTAACTAAGCGCTATTTTCAATGCTGAATTCTCACTTTAAAGAGGCTAGGCACGAGCGTTGCAAGGAGTGTCAGCACAGCTATAGATAGACATTGCACAACCGTTTACGTGCTACTGGTCAACTTTATGTAGCTCTGGGCGATCGCCAAACAGCACTCGTCCCGGACGAATCATTGTTGCTCCTGCCTCGATCGCTAGTAAATAGTCGTTCGACATTCCCATCGAAAGCTGATCCATACAGATTTGAGAGAAGCCTTGTTGCTGAATCTTCTCCGCAAGCCGATGTGCTTCTTTAAACAGAGCTAATACTGCACGATCATCTAGTTCTAAGGGGGGGATCACCATCAGTCCTTTGATGCGGACATGAGCGAGTTGATTCAGATGCGGAAGTTCTTTCAATAGATCCGATACGTTCCACCCTGACTTGCTTGGATCATCGGTCAGCTTCACCTGCAAACAGAGATGAGGAGTGCGATTGGCTTTGCCAAGCTCGGAAGCATTGCTTTCTGCGGCAAGCCGATCGATCCGTTGGGCGAGCTTTAGACTATCAACCGACTGAATCCAATCAAAAAGCGCGATCGCTTTTTGAACTTTGTTACTCTGCAAATGTCCGATCAGATGCCACGTCACATCTTCTAGATCACTTAATTGCGCCTGTTTGGCTTCTGCCTCTTGGATGCGGCTTTCACCAAACTCCCGAAAGCCAGCTTGATAGGCGGCTCGCATTGCTTCTACAGAAACTTGCTTTGTCACCGCAATTACCCGCACCGATGCGGGAATCGTGTTGCGGAAGTGAATAAGACGATCAACCAATGACTCAGAAGCAAACTTACTCATTGAAAGGTACGTTTGTGGACTTTCTGAACTTGATCGTACTCCTGAGACATGCCCGATCGCCGCAACATCCGCATTCGGTTCTCGACCATTGCTTTTGCATCACTGCGCCCAATCGGTTGAAAATCTAGCCCATCTGACTCTGCTGTAACCACAAAAAACAGTCGCTGAGCGTAGAGAGTACTAAACAGTTCGCGATTTTTCTCAACCAAACACACTCGAAATAACAAGCCAAATGTCGGGTGATTTAGATAATTCTCGTTGTCCATCTAAAGTTGCTCAGCAGGGAAATGAATATGTCGATTGAATTCTGGAGTGCTTTTGAAAGGCACAAGTTGAAAATCGTAAACGGTATTTGTAGAAGGCAAGGAGTTAGTTATTGTCAGCAATCCTTGTTTACAATGTTTCTCGTTCAAAATTTTCATTTGGTGATCATTTCATGACAATTCATACTGCCAAATGTGTCGTTTGAATTTATTCTGTATCATGCCCAAATTAATTGTGATTGCCGCATTAGCGTCCTCAAATCAAGTAGTTGGCAACCGTGGAAAACTGCCGTGGTCAATTCCGGAAGATTTGAGGCGATTTCAGCAATTGACGCTTCATCATACCGTTATTATGGGTCGCAAAACGTGGGAATTTGATTTGGAGAAACGCCCGTTAAAGCATCGATCACTCATCGTAGTGTCTTCGGGACTATCCGAGTCAACGCCGGGAATTGAAGTAGTGCGATCGCTAACGGATGCGATCAAGCGTTGTCAGGAGTGCGATCGCGTGTTTATTGCTGGAGGCGCATCGCTCTATGCTCAAGCGTTGACCATCTCGGAGGCTAATGTACCGATCGCTGATCAGCTAGAGCTAACCCTAGTAGATGGTCAGTACGAGGGAGATGTCTTCTTTCCGCCTTTTCGGCATTTGCTTGGCACGCACTTTGAGTTGGTTAAGGTAGAGCCGCGAGATGGGTATCGATTTGAAACCTACGGTAGGAAAGGGAGGGATGAGGGATGAGGGATGAAGTAAGTAAGGCTATTCTTAAGTTTGTTGAAAACTTTGTGTCTCATTGGGTTTCCATCTGACATTGAAGAAATTGAGATTGCAGCGCAAGTCAAACAGACTGACAAAACTAACAAAGCCTCATTGCTCCCTCATCCCTACCTCATCGCTCCCATCGTGTTCTTCCAGGCAAGTTCTCTACACAACACAATCAGGGCGCGTTCTTCGGCTCCCTTAAACAGCTTGGATTGGATCAGTTCTTCTAACACTTGATGGGTCAGTTGCACAGAAAATGTACCGCCACAGCGCAACAGATGGCTGTAATAGCAGAACTGCGATCGCCCGTCTTGATTGAGGTGAAACTGGTGAATTTCATCCATTGTCATTCGTCGCACTTCTGTATTCACCGGAACCACCACTCGCGGAATGCCCTGAACACCGTACTTTCTAGCGTTTGGTGCGGTTTCCACTGCCCCCACTAATACTGTCCAAAGCAGCGTTCGCACCTCCTGAATTTGGTCAGGCGTAAACAGGGGATCAGGTTCGCTCGTCAGCCGAACACCTGAGTTGAGAAACGCTGGATTGAGTAACTGCGAGTTGTATACTACGCCGACTGCCCAGTGGCGCTCGTCTTCCAACTTCACGAATGTGCCAAAGCCATAGTCGTCTGCCTGTGGCGCATCGATAAAATCCATCTGGTCATCGACTTGCACAATGTAATCACAGTGAGAATTTGACTTGACGACTTTGCCTAAGCGCATAGCAGTTCTCCATCCCTCAGAGGCATTCTACAGCGATGCGAGGGTTTGTACTACAAGTAAGAGAGAAACGTCTATGTTTTTCAGCTGTTTCTTCAGATAGACTGTCGTGATTTTCAGATTGCTCCAAGGCTAGAGGAGAAGAGATTTTTGCCTGTTTAATCTAATGAACGTAAGTTGAGGAGAACGCGAATCTGGTTGACGCAAGAGTAACTGCGATCGCAGATCAAGCCCGCAGAGGCTACGCCGCGATCGCGTCCTAACAAGCGGTGAAATTAAACGCATAACGTTATTCAAAGAAGACTATGCCTTGGTACGTGTACGTTGCTCACTTCTTTGCGGGAGTATTTTTAGCGAACGGGGTTCCTCATTTTGTGAATGGGATCTCTGGACATCGATTTCAAACTCCGTTTGCGTCTCCGCCTGCGGTAGGTGAATCATCGCCTATTGTGAATGTTGTGTGGGGAATGACCAATTTTGCGATTGGTGCTTGGCTTCTGTTAGGGATTGAAGCGCTAAGAGTGGGTTTCAATCCCGATACGATCGCGGTCTTCCTAGGTGCATTCATCATTGCCATTACGCTCGCATGGCATTTCGGTCGCGTTCGCAATCAATAGCTTTCGATGATCGTGCAATCTGAGATCAATCTATTTAGGACGGCTCCTTCGTTAAGGCGATCTCTTCAAGTTACCCGCAAGGGGTCACATCTAAAACTTAACTTTGCTTTCGGGTCTAACGAGCTAACCATGAAGTTGTGCGGCGATAACTGATTTTAATCACTCACAAATAACTTTTATTTCGCCGCACCAACGCCATGTTAGCCAACTCTCCAATAACGAGCGACAAGTTCCCGAATTGATTCTTGATCTAGGAATAGTAATGATCCATGAATACCACAGGGGATTTTGTAAATAATCTTTTCCTTTGCGTTTGACGTAAATCGTCCACTAATAGCAATAATGAAAGTCGAAATGTAGCGCGGTTCTGTGGATGCTACATCGTAGTAAGGCATTTTGAAAGCGTCGTCTGCTTGTCCAACAAGCTCATCTATAGCTGAGTTCACCCCTCCGCTGACATCACCTGCCTTTGCTTGAAGACCGTAATGACGTAAATTACCAAATGGTGTCAATTCAGAAAAAGTAAAATCTTTACCATATTCTCTTGCTCCTTGTATATACCTAACTGATAAAAAACCCATACGTCTCAGCAAGGGAGCAAGTACTTCCTTACAGAAGGCACGTTCATTACTGAAATACTCTGGTTTCCAAAGGATGCCACCTAATGCAATCTCAGCATCACGCATCAATTTCTTAAGAGTATCTGCACTTCTATGAATTGCCTCAGCTGCTGAACCTTCAATAAGAACTGTCCGTAATGTCAACCTCTTCCAATCATCCTCTAATTCAATATCACCTAGTGTAAGGGTACGAAAAAAAGGAAGCTGATCTTTGATTGCATTAAGGTATGTAGCTAAGCCCCAGGTTCCTTCCCAATATTTATTGGGTTGATGGCAAATATATTCGGCCACGAGTTGACCCGCACCTTCTCTATAGAACTCGATCTCATAGAATAGGAACGTACCAAATCCATTCGCACTATGAACTCGAAGTGTTAGCTCGTTTGGGAAACCATCGAAACAAGCTGTAGTAATCAAGTGTTGCTCACACTCAGCAAACACATGCATTTTCTCATCAATATCTACGATATCAAGTTCAATGTCATCAAGCAGAAGGGTTGGGTCTTCGCCTGATATATCAAGAGTAAATTTGGCAAGTGCAGGCTGTATCACGGTAATTTTTAAGAAAACTGGATTAGTGTGGCTAACTACTATTTCTGCCGTTTGAACTCCTTACAAACAGGATAAATACCCCTGGAATTATGCCGTGTGCAAACCGGATAACTCCCGTTTGTTTCGAATTTAGCCTGAATTCGTGCTGCATAGCTCCCTTATTTCGGGTAGTTACACGGAGTGACGCTCAGATTTTTCGATTCTAAGGTACTTCACCTTAATGAGTGTTCTTGATTAGTACTTGATGCAGACGCCCTAACCCAAAACTACTCTGTGATCGCTGGCACTCAATACCCTTGTACCTGCATCAAATGACCTTCGTCCCTCATTCAAATGACCTGGCACTAGAATCGGATGACGTTGGATCTCATTTAAACGACCTGAGCGCCCAATCAAATGGTCTAGCACCTCATTTAAATGACCTTCGCACCCCATTTGAATCATTCGGCAACTGAATCAAATCACCTGGAAACTGAATCAAATCACCTGGCTACCCAATCCAATGACCTGGCAACTCATTTAAATGACCTCGCAGATCAATCAGAGGCACTTCAAACAGAAAAGAATGTTCGCCTCAGCCTTGCCTATGCTTTGATTGCTCGCAATTTTTGATGTGACGCTCTGGCTCATTCCTAACTTCTCTAGCTGAACCCCCCTAGTTGTGCGATAAAATTTAAGCTCGCTTGCATACATCACTACGCCACCACACTACGCCATCGCCATGAGTAAGGGAACGCTATTTGATAAAGTTTGGGATTTGCACACGGTTGGAACCTTGCCGTCGGGTCAGACTCAGCTATTCATTGGGCTGCACCTGATTCATGAAGTCACTAGCCCACAAGCGTTTGCCATGCTAAAAGAGCGCGGATTGGAGGTGATGTTCCCAGACCGAACCGTAGCGACCGTTGATCACATCGTTCCGACTGACAATCAGGCGCGTCCATATGCCGATAGTATGGCAGAAGCGATGATGCAGGAATTGGAGAAAAACACGGCGGCAAATGGCATCCGGTTCTATAACGTTGGGTCTGGAAGTCAGGGCATTGTGCATGTGATTGCTCCAGAGCAAGGGTTAACACAGCCCGGAATGACGATCGCATGCGGCGATAGCCATACTTCGACGCATGGAGCCTTTGGCGCGATCGCATTTGGCATCGGCACGAGTCAAGTCCGGGATGTCCTCGCCTCGCAAACGCTGGCGCTGGCAAAACTGAAGGTTCGCAAAATTGAAGTGAACGGTACGCTGCAACCTGGCGTTTATGCTAAAGATGTCATTCTACACATCATTCGGGCACTCGGCGTAAACGGCGGCGTCGGATACGCTTACGAATTTGCCGGGACGACATTTGAGCAAATGAGCATGGAAGAACGCATGACGGTTTGCAACATGTCGATCGAAGGCGGCGCACGCTGCGGCTATGTTAATCCCGATCAGGTCACACACGACTATTTGCAAGGACGCACGTTTGCTCCTAGAGAGGAGGCGTGGGACAGCGCGATCGCATGGTGGAATGATCTCCGCAGTGATGCTGATGCAGTTTACGATGACGTGGTTGTTTTTGATGCCGATAACATTGCCCCTACCGTCACGTGGGGCATTACTCCGGGTCAAGGCATTGGCATTAACGAAGCTGTGCCTACCGCCGATGTGATGCCAGAAGCAGAACGCGCGATCGCAGAGGAAGCATACCGCTATATGGATTTGGAGCCGGGTCAACCGATCCAAGGCACCAAAGTAGATGTGTGCTTTGTCGGAAGCTGCACCAATGGTCGCATCACCGACTTGCGGGAGGCGGCTAAGTTTGCTCAAGGTCGCCATGTGGCAAAAGGCGTGAAAGCGTTTATCGTGCCCGGTTCAGAGCAGGTCAAAAAACAGGCGGAAGCAGAAGGTCTCGATCAGGTTTTCTTGACGGCTGGGTTTGAATGGCGCGAAGCGGGTTGCTCGATGTGTCTGGCCATGAATCCCGATAAGCTAGAGGGTCGTCAACTCAGCGCGTCGTCTTCTAATCGAAACTTTAAGGGGCGTCAGGGTTCATCGTCGGGGCGCACGCTGTTGATGAGTCCAGCGATGGTCGTTGCGGCAGCCGTGACCGGAGAAGTGACAGACGTTCGGGCGCTTATTTAGCCGTAGACACCTTTACTAATGCGCTCAGCGCTATCGTGAGGAGAAAAAGCTAGTGATCAAGGTGTTGCAACATTGCCAGGAGGTTGAGGCGGCGACGCAGCAGCTCCAGAAGTCCGGGCTGCCGACTCACATCACGACCGAGAAGAATTGGGATCAGTGGTGGCTGTATCAACTGCTGCACGATCAAGATCGGCAGTCTAGCCTTGTCGATCTGGGCTGCGGTGATTGCTGCACGCTAGACTTTCTGGCGGCGATGGAGTTTGAGAATTTGCACGGGATTGATCTACTCATTAAGCAGTCGCTACAGGATCGTCCCTATCAACTCCATGAAGGGGATTTAACAGCCACTCCGTTTGCAAATGAGCAGTTTGATGTTGCCGTTAGTGTTTCTGTAATTGAACATGGCGTCAATCTCGATCAATTTTTTAGGGAGGCACATCGGCTGCTGAAACCGAGTGGGCTGTTGTTTGTCACGACGGACTATTGGGAGGACAAAATTGCGGTGGAGTCGTATATTCAACCGTTTGGGCTATCTTGGACGGTGTTCTCGCAAGCCGAAATTGAGCAAGCGATCGCATGTGCCTCCAGTCACGGTCTGGTCTTAGATCGCCAGGTAGAAATTCCAGCTTGTGCCGAATCAACGGTTTCTTGGTACGACAAGCACTATACGTTCATTGCGCTCGTGTTTAGGAAATCTACGGAGCTATAGGAGTCCTTTTCTAGGTCAGAGCGATCGCTGAATAGATATTGAATGAGTTTTTCAGCCCTCAATTCTCAGACTGCTTTCATTTATCTATCAGTTTTATCTCAGTGTAGTAAGTCAATCTATTGATCAATGGCCGTTGACAGTCATTCAGTCAGACCATCATTGATTTATCTACTCTGAGGAGCTTCTATGAAAGGCTTAATCTATAGCGGGTTGTTTGCTCTTATGCTCACTACAGCGCCCGCAGCATTGGCTCAATCTACCAATGGGACTCAGGCACAACTTGCTCAAACTGAATCATCAATGGTGTTTAACTTCAGTGCGCCAATGATCACCAATTCGGGTGTACGAGGTAGCACTCACTTTATCCGAGTTGCCGTGATTGGAATGTCATTGGAAAACCTAATAATTTCCATTCCCAGCCAGATGGAGAAATTTAATGGAGTCCGGGTGATCGACCAGTCGGGTAAGGAAGTGCCATCCAAGATCAACTTGAGTCAGAATCGATTGGCGATCGCGTTCGATCAGCCCGTGGCTCCGGGAGGTTACTTACAAGTAGAGTTCAGAGAAGTGCAGATGAAAACCTCAAACGATGGAATTCTGCTTTACGGCGTAACGGGTCAACGGGTCGGACTGCGCGGCGATATTCCAATTGGCACAGCCAGGATTCAGCTTCCCAGTAGAAGCTAGTGAATTGTTGGGCGTCCCTCATGTCGCATCTAGGGCGTATGTCCATCCCCGTCAGAGGAGGAGTGGCTCGTTGCGGTTTCTCTGCTCGGTTGATTGCTGCCATGTCCATCTCGCGTTTCATCTACACGAATAGGTCTTGGAGATCGCTTAAACCGAGCCTCGGTTGACTTGATAACAATGTACAGCACAGGAACAATAAACAAGCTGAGAAACGTTGCTACAACCATTCCACCTACGATCGCGGTTCCCAACGATTGACGAGCCGCCGCTCCGGGACCTGTGGCAATCACGAGCGGAACCGCACCGACTGTCGTTGAAATCGCCGTCATCAGAATTGGGCGCAATCGTTCTCGTCCCGCCTCAACCACAGCACTGGCAATCCCCTTTCCTCTTTCTCGTTCTTCATTGGCAAATTCAACGATCAGAATAGAGTTCTTACTGGCCATGCCGATCAGCATGACAAATCCAATTTGGGTATAGACATCGTTTGCTGTGCCGCGCAGCACAACTGCTAGCAGTGCGCCTAAAATGGCGAGGGGCACCGTCAGCATAATAATGATTGGATCGATGTAGTTCTCATACTGCGCTGCCAACGTTAGGAAGACAAACACAATCCCCAATCCAAAAATAAAAACCGCAGCCCCGCCCGACTCTAATTCCTCTAGCGATAGCCCTGACCACTGGAAATCAAATCCGCGCGGCAACGTTTCTTGAGCAACCGCTTCCATTGCCTTGATAGCCTGTCCTGAACTCGATCCGGGGGCGGGCGCTCCGTTAATTTCAACAGAGCGAAACAGATTGTAGTGATTAATAATTGACGGACCGTTAGTTTGGGTGATCTTCACCAAGTTGCTCAAAGGAATCATCTGTCCGGGAGCCCCGTTTGTGCCAGCGCTGCGAACATAGAGCCGTTTAATGTCCTCAGGATTTGAGCGAAACTGGCGATCGGCTTGCACATACACCCGATAAGCGCGGTTGAACTGGTTGAAATCGTTAACGTAAGTAGAACCTAAAAAGATTTGCAGCGTGTTGAAGATATCTTCGAGTGAAACTTGAAGCTGAGTGGCTCGAACGCGATCGACCTCAACGGAGATCTGGGGTGTATTTCCATTGAAATTGGGTCGCAAACCAGCGAGCTGAGGATTTTGCGCCGAAGGATACGCAGTTGCTCGTGTGATAAATTTGCCCAGCGTCTCCCCGAGAGCATCAAACCCTAGACCCCTGCGATCTTGCAAGTGAAACTCGAATCCGCCAAAACTGCCAATCCCTGGGACAGCGGGCAAGTTAAAGGGAAGCACCGTTGCCTCCTGAATTGAGGCCATTTTAGGAAACAGTCCAAAGGGTTGCGGAAAAAATCCACCAATGATCGCAGCAAGCGTTTGATTCGCGCCTGTTCGTTCTTCCCACGGCTTTAAGGTTGTGAAAATCAAGCCGTTGTTAGGAGTTGCGCCTCCAAAACTAAATCCGCCCACCGCAAAAATGTTCGTCACTTCGGGCTGTTCTTTCAGGATAGCTTCAGCTTTCTCCAACACTTTTTCTGTGTAATCGAGCGATACGCCTTCTGGTGCCTGAACGACGGTAATAAAAATGCCCTGGTCTTCATCGGGAATGAAGGCTTGAGGAACAAAGTTATACACAAAATAGGTCAGCGCCAGTGCGCCTGCAAAAACGGTCAGGACGAGTCCTTTCCGACGAATTGCTCGGTTGAGATTCCGACCATAGCTTTCGCGAGTTTTATCGATCGCCCAATTAATTCGATTGAAAAACCAATTATCACGAATCGGCATTTGCCTTGGTCGTAACAGCAACGCTGACAACATCGGCGTGAATGTGAGCGCATTAAACGTGGATACCGTAATTGAAAACGCGATCGTCAGCGCAAACTGTCGGTAGAGTTGCCCCGTTGTTCCCGGAAAAAAGGCAACCGGGACAAACACGGTAATCAGAACCAGCGATGTCGCAATTACAACACTAAACAGCACGTCCATCGAGGCGATCGCGGCTTCCCTCGGTCGCAGTCCCGCTTCAATCCGGCGAGTAATGTCTTCGATGATCACAATGGCATCATCAACCACCAATCCAGTCGCCAGCGTCAATCCAAATAATGTCAACGTGTTGATCGAGAAGCCCAGTAGTTTAACAAAGATGAATGTGCCAATAAATGCAATTGGAATCACAATCGAAGTAATGAAGGCAGCTCGCCAATCTTGTAAAAATAAAAACAAGATGAGGACTACCAGAATCACGGCTGCAATCAGTGACTGCACCACCTCTCTAGCGCCCGCTTCAATGAATGTAGTGGTGTCAAATGCAATCGCATACTTCATCCCCGGCGGAAAATTTACCGCAAGCTGCTGCATTTCTTCTTTAACTGCTTTGGCAACATCTAGCGCATTACTGCCAAACTGCTGGTTGACGCCTAGCCCGACTCCTCGGTGAGTGATTCGATCGTTGGGCGTGAACCGTAGCACCGAACCATAGTTTTCTGCACCCAGTTCTGCCCGGCCCACATCTCTCAGCCGAACGAGTGTTCCTGTGTCAGTCGTTTTGACTACGACATTATTAAATTCTTCGGCGGTTTTGAGTCGTCCTTGGGCAGTCACCGAATATTGATACTGCTGTCCGGACGGGGCAGGCGGCTGTCCGATTTGCCCTGCCCCCACTTGTAGGTTTTGCTGCTGGAGTGCCGTTACGACCTCTTGCGGTGTAATAGCTCGGCTAGCCAGTCGCTCAGGATCGAGCCAAAGTCGCATGGCATAGGTGCGCTCGCCAAAAATCTGCACTTCGCCCACGCCTTTAATCCGCCTAACGGCATCGGCAAGGTAAAGGTCAGCATAGTTGCTCAAGTAGATATCATCGTAGAGATCCTGTCCCGTTTTCTGGTCACGCTCGGCATACAGCCCGATCGCTAACAGAAAGTTGTTATTTGTTTTTGTCACCTGCACGCCTGTTTGGTTCACAGGCGCTGGCAATCGCGACAGCGCAGTAGAGACGCGATTTTGAACATCAACGGCGGCGAGGTCTTGGTCGCGCCCTAAATCAAACGTCAGGGTAATGTTGCTCGTTCCCGTGTTGTCACTCGTAGATTTGATATACCTGACACCGGTAATGCCGTTCAATTCCCGCTCTAGAATATTTGTCACGGTCGATTCCACAACTTCCGCATTTGCGCCGACATAGTTTGAGGTAACCGTGACTTGAGGGGAGGCAATCTCTGGGTATTGCGCGATCGGCAACGTTGGAATACAAGCAATTCCCAACAGCATGATGATGATCGAACAAACGGTCGCAAAAACGGGACGCTTGATGAAGAAATTAGAAATTGACAGAATCATGATGCCAGTGCCTGTAGAGACAACTCCAATCCCTATTGAGCTTGCGCTCCATCCGAGATCGGCGTACAGTTTTGCAATTGCAGAATGCCAGCCGTTACAATGCGATCGCTCTCACGAATCCCTTCTAAAACTTCTTGATTGTTGCCGACAATCTTGCCTAGCTGGATCGGCTTTTGGGCAGCAACGAGTTGATCAGGACTTACTTCAGCGGCTGGGCCTGACGGCGACTGAGCCGGTGCGGTGCAGCCCGACTCCTTAAACGGAGCCGCAACGAACATGAAATCTCTTCCGCCTAAGCGAGAAATCGCGGTTGTCGGCACGAGGATGCCCGGGCGCTTACTCCACACCACTCTGGCGCGAACAAATTGCGACGTGCGAAATTTGTCTGCGCCATTCTCAAACCGTGCCTTAACCTGCACCGACTGAGTAGCCGGATCGACATTCGGCGCAATAAACGAAATCCGCCCGGTTTGAATCTCTCGGCTTTGATCGTCTAGCAGTTTCACAGGCAACCCCAGCCGCAAAGCAGAAGAGCGCTCCAATGGAATCTGAATTTGAATGTCTAACTGCTCATTTTGAGTAATGTTGAAAAGCTGGGTGCTGTTGCTGACTGTGTCTCCCACCTTGACCGGAATATCGCTGACCGTCCCTGAGAAGGGGGCAGTAATCGTGTAGTACTGCAGTTGGGCTTGTCCTTCGGCAACATTTGCCTGGGTTTGCTCAAAAGCGCGTTGATTCCTCAGCACTGTTGTCTTAGCGCGATTGATCGCGGAGCGTTGTGCTTGAAGTTCTGCTTCTGCTTCTCGTAGGGCGGCTCGCGCCGTTTGCAGAGCATTTAGCCGCTGGTCTAGAACTTGCCTACTGGTTGCCCCTTGGCGCTGAAGCTCTAGATACCGATCATACTCTCGCTGATTTAACTGCACGTTTGCGACGGCTGTCTCGCGTCGAGCAACAAGCGATTGTAAGGTTTCGTTGGCGTTGTTTACATCTGCTTGAGCCGATTCAATCTCAGCCGCCGCCGTCTGAGTGGCAGCTTGACGACTCGCAACCTGGGCACGTTGTTCAGCCGCGTCAATTTGCAGGATCGGTTTCCCTGCTTCCACTCGATCGCCAGGTCTTACATAGATGGCTGAAATTTGCCCTGAAACGCGGGGTTGTAGCGTCACAGACTGTCGCGAGTCTAGATTTGCGGCATAGTCTGAACTATCTTCGATGGTGGCTGTTTGAGGATTGGCGAGCGGTACGGGGGTGGGCTGAGCCTTCATTTGGCTTGCCATTATCATCGGCAGAATGAGCCGGTTAAACACAATCCAGCCGACTCCACCCACGATCGCTAACCCAATTAGGGCAGGAAGGAGAAATCGCCGCCAGCGTGGAGGCGGAGTTCCCTGCTTGGAAGACGGGATGTCTACCTCAGTAGGAGTTTGAACGGTCAATTTTTGATTGGTTTCTTCGCCATTCATGAATTGTCCAGCCTGGTCTGGTGTGGAAGTACAATCGGAGCGTTAGAAATTGAACCCTTTAACTGAGCAACAGGACTAATGTAGCAGTACGGCAACTGTTTGTAGTACGACAACTGTTTATAGCGAATTGGCTGCTACCGGCAAAAACTTCTCCTCATGTACAAGTCAGGTTTAAGGCGAACCTAGACAAACATTACCCCATCTAAGACACTATCGTGAAGTACCCACCTTGCTTCGCTGAAGTGCAACTGCCAACTGAAGCTAACAAGAACGGTCTTATTCATCTTTTGGGGTTTTCGCTTCCTTTGCTGCTACCACGTTGCTCTACACTTATTACGAGCAGCGTGTTACAAGTTTTTTTCAGCCGTGCGAGTGGGTAACCAATACAAGCTTACCAGGTTCATGCGCTGGTTCAAAGAGGGAGGTTCAAAGAGGAAGTGGCAATCCACTTCGTTGCCTTGCCCTTCATCCCTTTCCCTACTGAATTCCGCATTGGCGCTTCACTGTTGCTCCCTATGCCGTCGAAAGGAATTTTTAACTCAATCTGTTCCAGTTACCCACCATTTCCTTCACTACCGTAGGCTTGCCATGCTAGATCGACTAAACCATTGACGATCGCAGCCGCAACCACGGCGCTTCCTTTACGCCCTTGCGTCCGAATATGCGGAACTAACGATTCTTCTAATCGAGCTTTAGCGAGATCGGCATCAATAAATCCCGCAGGAGTCGCAACAACTAGGGCAGGCTTAATTTCTTCAGCGTCAATCAATTCAACCAAAGCAGACAAGGCAGTCTGCGATTGTCCGACGACAAAGATTCCTTCAGGATAGCGACGAGCTAAGGTTTGAATGCCCCATGCGGATTTTGTTTTTTCTTTCTGAGGCCGAGTAATTGCCTCTATGCTGCAATAGATTGGATTTGAAAACGTGGTTTGAATTGTGGTATTAATGCCAACTTGCACCGTGGGCACATCAACAATGATGGTCGTCCGCGCGGCGAGAGCGGCAGCCCCAGACTGCAATGCCAAGTCAGAAAAGTGAATTAGCGACTTGTACTCAAAGTCTGCCGTGGCGTAAACGACTCGCCGCACAATCTCATATTCTGCGGGTGAAAGAACGTGATCGCCAATTTCGCGATCGATGATTGCCAAACTTTGCGCGTCTGTTACGTGCCACTCCATATTGTTTTAGATGATTTGTTTTAGATAGGGCTTAACCTGTAGTCTGAATCGCAAAAAAGAGGGTGCACGCGATGAAAGTACCCTTAGTTTGTGATTGACAGTTTGTGATTGACTTTCTCAGTTTACCCGTGGCGTCTCAACTTAATGCATTGATGAGATTATATTAATGTTGCGAAGCGCGAATTACCTCGAAACCTTCAGGAATTCTGAAATCTAATAGCAAAATATCTCTGTGTCGATCGCTGAGATTCCAAGCTTCATGCTCTGAGGTGTCATCAAACACCATCCCCTTTCCGTTGACCCACTGCTTGATCTCTGTTGCGACTCGCATGGCACACTTTTCAGGTACATCCAACCCCAAGTGGCAGCGAAACACATTAGTCGGTTTACCTGCATGAGGAACAATATGTGCCCCAGGAGCAAGCCGGGAAAAGCCTGCCGTAATCATACCTGGAACAGACTTAACCAGTTTCGCAGTCTCCGGGCAAAGCTCGCAATTGACATCAATCTTGACGCCGAGAAAGTAGATGCCAAAAATTTCCCATCCAGTCCTCTTTTGAAGAAGATATTTTTCTGGATAGGGAACGAAATCGTTAGACCCCAACCGATCTAATTCGGCTCTAATTGTCTGCCAATTTTCTTCAAGTCGCGATACAAAGTCAAATTGATAGGGGTCGTAATACACTATGTTGCTCCATCACACAGACAGGGGTTAGGAGTAAATCTCCTCTACAGATTGCAATTGTCTACGAATCGCGATTGGCTGTGCCAAGCTCCGAAGGATCGTCGGGTAAAAACGGTTTCCAAAAAATCAGACCCACCACAAACCGAAACCGATTCCAGCTACCTCGAATGCGACTGGAGATGCGCCAAACAAACCGCACGAACTCTAGCCCTTGCGCAATGTCGTCTCGTAGAGTGGTTTT